>NZ_JBHYIQ010000058.1:0-35492 GCF_042739895.1 Amycolatopsis sp. NPDC059021 | reverse complement strand
GCGCGGGGGGGGGGGGCGCCGGCGTGGGGGGGGCGGGGGGTGCGGGGGGCGCGGGGCCCGTGCCCCCCCGCCCGGGCGCGGGCGGGGCCCCCCCCCCCCCCCTTCGGTGCGCCGGACGGGGCGTGAGGTCAGACCCCGGCCGTCGTCTTGATCCAGTCGCGGCTGTGCGCGACGCTCGCGTAGTTCTGCGTGCCCTGCGGGTCCGAACCGCTGTTCTCGCCGGTCGAGCAGACGCCGACCTGCACCCCGTCGGCCAGCTGGGGGCCGCCCGAGTCGCCGTGCCAGGCCGCACCGTTGACGCCCTTGCTGGCGATGGCCTGCCCGCCGAAGGCGTCCGTGCTGGTCCCGGTGACCTTCACGTTCGCCGTCTTGAGGGTGCTCGAGGGCGGGCTGCTGCCCTGCGTGCGGCCCCAGCCGTAGATCTGGTTGGTCGCACCGGAGGGCGGGTTGCCCGTGCCGAGCTTCATGAACGTCGTGTTGACCGCCTTGGTCAGGTGCAGCAACGCGATGTCACCGTTCGGCGAGGCCTTCTGCTGGTCCACAGCGGCCTCGGTGCCCTGCTGGAGCTTCACGTCGCCGACCTTGACGTGCATGCCCGGCTTGTTCAGGCAGTGCTGCGCGGTGAGTACCCACTGCGGGGCGATGATCGTCCCCGAGCACTCGAAGCCACCGTTGTCGGTGACGTTGTTCCAGTAGATCTGGGCACCCCACGGCGCGGAACTGACCGTTCCGCCGCCGATGATGTCCTCCTGGGCGTTCGCGGCACCGGCTGAGACGATGCTCAGCGCCGCGGCCGCTCCGGCTGCCACGGCGACAGCCCTCGACAATCGCATGAAAACGTCCTCCGGCCAACGAGAGTTCGGGGAGATCGCTCCGGTTGAAACGATTTCACCAAACTAGGTGGCCGGTTGGGGACTTCGTAACCTACCGAAGTCGGTATCGCGCCGGAGGAACGTAGTAGGCCAACCGGGTGAGCCCCCGGGACTCCGGCTCCGCATCCGAGGTGGCCCGAACGCCCCAATGAGGTGTCGTCAGTGGTGCTCGGTTGCGTTCGGCACGGGTCGGCTGGTGCGGGCTTTCGCTCTGGTCAGCAGGGTCGTGAATGGTCCGTTGGGGCCGTTGAACGCCGTCGATGTCCCCTTCGCGACACTCCGGTGCGGGGTCCCCATGTCCCGAACGCGCCGTTCGGGACGTTCACCGTCCCCGACGGAGCGTTCGCGACACCGGCACCACCCATACCGAGGCGGCATTGGGTGCCCTGGACGCACCCAATGCCACAGTGGGGCGCTCGCGACGACGGCGGATCAGGAGTCGGCGGGTTTGGTCCAGGCGACCTGGACGAGGCCGGTTCCGTGCCGTCGCGAGACCAGGGTGCCGCGGCCGGCGGGCTGAGGTGACGGCTTGACCTCGCCGAGCAGCGGGCCCTCTTCCTTGGCGCCGGACATGATCAGGCCCGGCGAGCCGAGTTCGCGCAGGCGTTGCAGCACGGGCTCGTACAGCGCGCGCCCCGCGCCGCCGGAGCCGCGCGCGATGATCAGGTGGAGGCCGATGTCGCGGGCCTGGGGCAGGAATTCCAGCAGGGGCAACAGCGGGTTGCGGCCGACGGCGGCGACGAGTTCGTAGTCGTCGACGAGGACGAACAGGTCGGGGCCGCGCCACCAGGAGCGGTTGCGGAGTTGGTCGGGGGTGACGTCGGGGCCGGGCAGGCGGTTCCGCATGGCGGTCTGGCATTGGGCGATCAGGTCGGTCAGCGTGTTCTCGGCGCCCGCGTAGCCCAGCAGGTGCGGCTCGTCGACGGCGCCGAGCAGGGTGCGGCGGTAGTCGCCGACGAGGATCAGTGCCTCGTCCGGCGTGTAGGCCGTCGAGATGCCGCGAGCCAGGGCGCGCAGCAAAGCGCTCTTGCCGGATTCGACGTCGCCGAAGGCCAGGAAATGCGGATCCGTGGCGAAATCCAGGTGCACCGGCCGCAGCGTCGACTCCGCGATGCCGAGGGTGACGTGCTTGTGCGGCGCCGACGGCAGCGAGTCCAGCGGCACCTCGGGCGGGAGCAGCCGGACCTGCGGGGCGCGCGAACCCCGCCAGGCGGCGGAAACGCGGCGGACCAGGTCGATGCCGCCCGCCCCGACCGTGTCCGGGCGCTGGTCGCCGTCGATGCGCGGGAGCGCGGCGAGGAAGTGCAGCTTCTCCGCGGTCAGGCCGCGGCCCGGCGCGTCGGCGGGGACGTTCTGCGCGATCTTGCGGTCGATCGAGGAATCGGCGGGGTCGCCCAGCCGCAGTTCGAACCGCGTGCCGACGGCGTCGCGCAGTTGCGCGCGGACACCGATCCACTGGTTCAGTGAGACGATGACGTGGATCCCGAAACCGAGGCCCCGCGCGGCGAGGCCGGTGATCTGCTCCTCCAGCTGTTCGTATTCCTGGCGGATCGTGGTCCAGTTGTCCACGAACAGGAAAACGTCGCCGAATTCGCGGCCGTCGGTGCTCTCGGTGAATTCCGCGCGGCCCGAGCGGAACGCCGCCATCGATTCGATGCCTTGCGCGGCGAAGAATTCCTCGCGCTGTTCCAGCAATGTCGTCAGTTCGGCGACGACACGGCGGCAGCGCTGCGCGTCGCGGCGGGTGGCGTAGCCGGAGACGTGTGGCAGCCCGGCGATCGGCGCCAGCGCGCCACCGCCCATGTCCAGCACGAAGAACTGCACTTCCGACGGCGTGTGCGTCAGCGCGAGCATCGCGGCGATGTCCCGCATCAGTGTGCTCTTGCCGCTCTGCGGGGCACCGACGATCAGCGCGTGCCCCGCCGCGCCGGAGAAATCGGCCCACAGCATGTCGCGCCGCTGCTCGAACGGCTTGTCCACCAGTGCCACCGGGATCGTCAGCTTCCCGTTGCCGCCCCAGCCGAGCGGGCACAGGCCACGCTCCGGGTCTTCGCCGAGCGGGGGCAGCAATTGGTCCAAAGTGGGCGGTTCGGCCAGCGGTGGCAGCCAGATCTGGTGCGCCGCCGGACCCTGACCCTCCACACGGGACAGCATCGCGCCGATGATCGTCTCGCCGGTACCCGACGGCACCGGTGATACATCCACAGTGGACTCTTCGGTAATCGGGATATCCGCCGGGGCAAGGGAAAACGGCAGGACTCCGAGCCGTTCGCCATCCTCGCGAACGACCGTGCTGCGCGGCGGCAGTTCGCCGGAGACGTATGCCGCCTTGAGCCGGGTGAGCGTGTCGTTGTCCGACTTCAGGTACGCCGAACCCGGCACCGGCGGCAGCTGGTACGCGTCGGCCACGCCCAGTACCGCACGGCTTTCCGCGGCGGAGAACGTCCGGAGCCCGATCCGGTACGACAGATGGGAATCCAGCCCGCGCAGCCGTCCCTCCTCCAGCCGCTGCGACGCGAGCAGCAGGTGGATGCCGAGGCTGCGGCCCAGCCGCCCGATCGCGACGAACAGGTCGATGAACTCCGGCCGCGAGGACAGCAGCTCGCTGAACTCGTCGATGATCACCAGCAGCGAAGGCAGCGGCTTCAGGTTCGCCCCGCCCTCGCGGGCCTTCTCGTAGTCCCGCACCGACGCGTAGTTCCCTGCCGCGTGCAGGAGTTCCTGACGCCGCAACAGTTCCCCGTTCAGCGCGTCCGCCATCCGGTCGACGAGCGCGAGGTCGTCGGAGAGGTTGGTGATGACCGCGCAGGTGTGCGGCAGCCCGGTCATCCCGGCGAACGTCGCGCCGCCCTTGAAGTCGATCAGCGCCAGGTTCAGCTTTTCCGAGGAATGCGTCACCGCGAGCGCGGTGACCAGCGTCCGCAGCAGTTCGCTCTTCCCGGACCCGGTCGCGCCGATGACGAGCCCGTGCGGGCCCATCCCGCCCTCGGCCGACTCCTTGAGATCCAGTTCGACGGGCCGTCCGTCAGGAGCGACACCGAGCGGGATCCGCAGCCGGTCCCGTGCCGAGCGCGGCGCCCACGTGACCGCGACGTCGGTGTCGCGTGGGTCGCCGATGCCGAGCAGCCCGGCCAGCCCGAACGTCGCGGACATCGGCTTTTCGGTCACCACCGCGGTGCCCTGGTACAGCGGGGTCAGCATCCTGGCCAGTGCTTCGGCCGCACCGCGGTCGAGCTGGTCCGGGACACCGAGGAAGCCGAGGCGCTGTTCGGTGCCGTCGGCGATCACCATGCCGAGCTGCTCCGGAGCGACATGCAGGCTCAGCAGCAACTCGCTCGACGTCGCCCGCGGCTGCTCGGCGCCGATCTCCAGCACGGTGACCCCGAGCTTGCCGTGCTCGCTGACCAGCCGGGGCTCGCCGAACGCCTGACCGCCGTCGACGACGACCACGACGTGCGGCAGATCGGGCACCGACGCCGGGCGGCGGCTGAACGCCGGCCGGTCGCCCAGCTCGGGGCCGAGCAATTCGGCCAGCGGTCCCAGCTCGGCGGCCGCCAGCCGTCGCGGTCCGGTCGCGTCGGCCGCCGTCGGCGCCGCGGCGTGCGGCAGCCATTTCGCCCATTCCCAGTCGTGCAGCCGATCGTCGGAGACGCACAACGCGATCCGCAGGTCGGCAGGGGAGTGGAAGGTCGTGAGCTGCGCCAGCAGCGCCCGTGCCATGCCGAGCGCGTCCGGGCGGCGGCCGGACAGCGACACCGCGGCGAACGACCGCAGCGACACCGCCACCGGCAGGCCGTCGACGGTGGAATACGTGCGGATGAAGTGTTTCAGGCTGGTCGAGGACACCGGGTCGAGGTCCTCCAGCGGTACGGTCTGCGGTGCCTTGAGCGGCGTCGCCAGCCGCTGTGGCCCCGTCCCGGCGCGCACCTGCGCGAAGTGCGCGGCACCGCGCCGCCGGTCCCACAGCTTGCCGGTCTCGACGTAGGCCCACAGGTCCGCCGGGTCCGGCTGCGCCGCGGTCAGCGTGGCTCGCTGCGCGTCGGCGATGTCGCGGACCTGGCCGCGCAATCCGGCGAGATAACGCTGGTAGTCACGGCGTTCGTCGTTGATCTGCGCCTTCTTCGCCATGCCGCCGCGGCCGAGCGACATCACCACCATGCCGCCCATCGCGGTGACGAACAGGGCGCCGAAGATCCACGTCATCACCCCGCCGTCACGTCCGATGTAGACGAACGACATGGCGCCCATGCCCAGCATCATCGGCAGGAACATCATCAGCTGCATCAGCCCGCCGGAGCCGCTCTTCGGCAGCAGGGGCGGGGACTGCAGGACGATCTCGCCCGGCAGGTCACCGAGGACGTCCAGACGATCGCGGGACGGATTCATCGAGGGCGCTTCCTGGCTTCTTGTGGGTAATCCGCCAGTCATTCTGGTCACTCTTCCCGCCGCGCTGGTGGGTACTTTTGCCGTCCGCCCGCACGCGACGGCGAACTTAACCTGCTCGTCAGCACCACCCCAGCGGGAAGGAGAGCCATGGTCAGCACGGGCGAGTACCGGGCCGAACCGGAGGCCATGCGCTCGGCTGTCGGCAATGTCGGCGGCATCATCGCCCATGGCATCAACGCGGTCGCCGACCTCGAACGCATGATCGTGCAGCCGATGTCGTTCGCGTCGTTCGGCAGCGCGGTGGCGGCGGCGAACGCGGCGCTGCACAGCAGCCAGATCACCGCCGTGCGCACCTTGTTGCAGCTGCTGCAACAGATCAACGGCCTGGTCAAGGACAGCGCCGACGCCTACCAGGCCGCCGACGAGGCGGTCGCGGGCGGCTACGGCGGTGGCCACGCGCCCGGCGGCGGGTCGCACGGGACGTCGATCTGGGGCAACTCGCACGCCGCGGAGCTGGCCACGCTCGCCATCAACGACAGCGCGGGCGCGGGCGGCGAACCCGGCTCGGTGGGGAACGTGCTGCGGTACCTCGGCGACGCCCGGCTGGGCCAGCTCGGGCACCACCCGATCACCGACGCCCGCTTCCACGGGGTCGCCGATTTCAACGACTGGCTCGCCGGCGACGCCGACAACCAGGCGCGTGCCGGGCTGATCGAGGTGTACGCGGGCACCGCGCGCAGCTTCGGCGACGTTCCCGGCGGGGTGCAGAGCGGCGACGTCGTCGTGGTCGAGCCGCTGCGTTCCCCCGGCGGTGCCCCGGTCATCGGCGTCGCCGGTGACGGCGGGCAGCTCTACAACCACGGCTTGGTCGACGCCGGGATCCACGGACTGGCGAAGGTCAGCGTGTACCGGCCCGCCTCCGTATGACTTCCCGTCCCCGGCCGCTCCCGAAGTGAGGTCCGATGCTGACTTTCCCCAATTCCAGCGCGATGGACGCGACCGCGTCCTCCGGCGGGCCGATCACCGTGCTGCCGCAGATCGTCACCGGCCAGCCGGAGCAGATCG
This sequence comes from Amycolatopsis sp. NPDC059021, assembly GCF_042739895.1. Taxonomy (NCBI): domain Bacteria; kingdom Bacillati; phylum Actinomycetota; class Actinomycetes; order Pseudonocardiales; family Pseudonocardiaceae; genus Amycolatopsis; species Amycolatopsis sp. NPDC059021. Next base: position 29,169 of record NZ_JBHYIQ010000058.1, on the reverse strand, counting down.
CCAAGCACGTGCTCGACCTGCTGCGCAAGGCCAACGAATTCCTTTCCCTGTACACCGAACTGCACAAGGCGGCCGATCAGCTCGGCAAGATCTGGTCCGGTGCGGCGTCGGAGTCGGCGATCAAGAAGATCACCGACTCGCTCGACCAGCTGACCAAGATCGTCGACGTCGTGAAGAAGGGCGCCGAACTGCTGGGCGTGTCCGGCACCCTGATCAAGACCGCGCAGGAGGCCTACCGCGCGGTGGTCTCGGCGGTGAACCCGACGGTCGCCGCGCTGATGTCGAACTGGTGGACCTACGGCGCCGCGGTCGCCCTGTCGACGGCCACGAGCGCGTCGCTGCGGGCGTTCATCACCGCGATCGGCGCGCTGCTCAAGGCACTCGGCGTCGTCGATCTCGCCAACCAGGTCACGCAGCTCGCGCAGATCATCGGGGAGATCGAGAAGCTCTTCGGCCACCACGATTCCGGCGGTGACAAGGGGGCCGCGGGCAACGCCGCGGTGTCGGGCACGCCGGTCACCGCGCCGCAGCTGCCCCCGCCGGTGGCGAGCGCGGCCGGGCAGCAGGCGATCGGCGGCACCGGAGGCGGTGTCGGCGGCGGCGCCGGTGGTGGCGCGGCGATCCCGACGCAGCCGTCCTTCACGCAATACCAGCCACCCGCGCTGTCCGGGTCCTGGGGACACGGCGGCGCGGACGCGGCCAACAGCTGGATCCCGGTCGACCGCCCGGCCACCCCGCCGAGCGTGCCCGCGCCGTCGCCCGCTCCGGGCGGGGCGAACGAGGTCGTCATCCGCACCGATCTGAACACCGGCCAGTCGGTGATCGAGGCGCCGGGCGGCAGGGATCTCGACATCGATATCGACATGACGTACAACGGCAAGCACTTCGAGCAACATGTCGATATAGACGCCGGAGCCGATTCGACGGCGAAGGGCCGCTGACGATGTGGGGCTCCGGGGTCGTCGACGCGTCGGGGGCGGTCGGCTCCGTGCTGGCGGCCTACCGGCGTGTGCTGGTGGAATGCCGTCGCCGGGTGACCGGTGACCCCGGAGCCCTGACCGTCTCGGCCCAGCGGTGTTCCGCGCGGGCGTCGACGATTTCGGGGCGGGCGAACGACATTGGCGAGTCCGCACGGGCGCTGAACGCCGACTGGGAAGGTGCCGCGTACAGCGCGTTCGCGTCCGCCGCGCGGGAGCTGGGTGCCGATCTGGCCGCCGTAGCGTCCAAATTGGACGATCAGGCGAAACGGCTTTCCCTTGCCGCCCAGCTGTTCCAGTCGGCGGCCACGGCGGTGGACGCGATTCTCGCGCAGTTCGACCAGTACGCCTCGCTCCTGACAAACCAGTCCCGTTCGGTGAGTCCTGGCGCGGTCGACGCGTTCGTCGCCGCCGCGCGGGACTTCGGGGAGCAGGCGGTGGCGGCGGCACGGCAGACCGCCGACGAACTCGGTGACGCGCTGGCCCAGCTGTTTCCGCCCGAATGGCCCGGCAGGCTCGAGCACGAACTCGGCAAGTGGGGCGGCGGTGCGTTGCACTGGCTCAACGGCGAACCGCTGGACGGCCGTTCCCGGCCACGCACCGCGGCGTACTCCTGGTTCGGCAACTCCGGGTGGAAGAAACTCACCTGGGACGGGCTCCAGGGCACCCGCGCGCCGCGGAAGGCCGATACGCCGTTTGGGCAGCCTGAGCCGGAAGGCTTGCGGGACAAAGCTTTCCGCAACACCGAGATCACGTACTACAAATGGGCGCACGAGCAGGACGGGTTCGCTCCCGGCTGGGACGCGAAGGTGTCGTCGCAGGGCTGGGAAGTGAAGGCGTCCGGACACGCCGAACTCGCTGCGCTGCGCGAAGAGGGTGAGCTGAAGGGTGAGTGGGGAGTCGCCGGGGCACACGCGAAGGGCACGGTGTTCGCGGGCGGCGAGGTCAGCGGCTCGTTCCAGGGTGGCGAACACGGCGTCGGCCTACATGCCAACGCCTTCGTCGGCGGCAAGGTCGAAGGCGAGGTCGCGGCCGACGTCGCCGGGATCGGGGCCGGCGCGAACGGGACCCTCCAATATGGACTCGGCGCGCAGCTGGACGGTCAGGCCGTGTACGAGTCCGGGCACATCAAGGTGAACTTCAAGGCCGGGGTCGCGCTCGGCCTCGGCGCCGGGATCGGCGCGAAGATCGACATCGACCTGCCGAAGGTGGCCGGCACCATCGGCGAATACGGCGGCGCGGCTGTCGACGCGGTCGAGTCCGCGGCGGGCGAGGCCGCCGACGCCGTCGGATCCGTTTGGGACGACGCGGTTTCCGCGGTGAGTTCGTGGTGACCGCCGTGACCACGCTGCCGCTCGGCTTCGACGTCCCGGACGGCTGGACGCCGGTGGATCCCGAGCGGGCGGGCGCGGCCGGGGCGGTGTTCGTCGCGGTGCGGCCCGCGCCGGACAGGGAGTTCACGCCGAACATCACCCTCGGCGTCCGGCAGCGGCCCGATCCGGCGTCGATCGCCGACATCGCCGGGGAAGCTGTCGAACGGCTGGGCCGCATGATGGCCGGGCTCGACGTGCTCAGCCGCCGCGCGGTCGGCGGCCCGTCCGCGCCGGGGATCGCCCAGGTCCTGCGGCTGCGGACCGGCGAAGGTCTCGAACTCGTGCAGAGCCAGGTGCATCTGACGGTACCGGGAGCGGGACCGGGCGACCGGCTCGTGCTGGAACTGGCCTGCACGGCCGCGCCCGCGGACGCGCGGGCGCTCACCGGGGATTTCCAGCGTTTCGTGGGCAGTGTCCACGTGCGACACACAGGAGGAGAAGAGCAGTGACCGACCCCTATGCGGTGCCGGACATGGACGAATTGCTGGCGCAGGTGCGCAAGCAGACCGAACAGGTCCAGCGCATCCAGCGCACCGTCGAGGCGATGGAGGTCAAGGCGCACTCGCGGCAGAACGAGGTCACCGTCGTGCTGCGCGGGGACGGCCGGTTCACCTCGATCGACATCGACCCGCGCGCGATCCGCGAGTACGACGCGCGCAATCTGTCGGAGATCGTGCTGGAGGCGGTGAACGCGGGGCTGCAGAAGCTGGCCGAGGCGTCCAGCGCCAAGTTCGCGCCGGTGATCGAGGCAGCCAAGGCGGTCGGATGAGCGTGGCCGCGTGGGCTGAAGGGGACTTTCCGTGCACGGGATGCGCTGAAAGTCCCCTTCGTCGCGTCTCATGCGACGAAAGTCCCCTTCAGCTCACGGAGGTCCGGGTATGAGCGCGCCCGTGGTGAGCGGGACGACCCGGCGCGTCACGGTGGTGACGCCGCGGGCACGCGTCGACGTCGCCCTGCCGCAGCAGAGCACCTTCGCCGAGCTGGTCCCGCAGCTGGTACGGCTCGCGGGCGCGTCAGGACAGGCGTCGGCCGAACATCCGGGCTGGGTGCTGTCCCGGCTCGGCGGCGCTCCGCTCGCGCTCGGCCTGACCGTCGCCGCCGCCCAGGTCCGCGACGGCGAGGTGCTGCACCTGACCCCGAGGGAGCGGCCACGCGGCCCGTTGCTGTTCGACGACGTCGTGGACTCCATCGCCAGTGTGGCCGAGACACGGGGCGGCTGGGGGCCCGCGGTGGCCCGGCGGTCCGGCATCGTGGCCGCGTTCGTGCTGCTGCTCGCGGGCGGGCTGCTGGTGCAGTCGGCGGCCGCGGGGAGCGTGCTCGCGCCGATCGGGTCCGGCCTGCTCGCCCTGGTGCTGCTGCTCGGTGGCGGCGCGCTGAGCCGGGCCTACGGCGACGCCGAGGCCGGTGCGGCGGGCGCGCTCGCCGGGGTCGGCGTGGCGCTGCTGGCCGGGATGTCGATCCTGCCGCCGCATCCGCTGTTCTCGCTGTCGGCGGGGCCGCTCGCCGCCGGGCTCGCCGCGGTGACGGTGTACGGCGTGCTCGCCGCGGTGTCGGTCGCCGACCGGCTGCCGTGGTTCGTGGCGGTCACCGGCGCGGCCGGGTTCGGTGCGGTGACGACCGGGGTCGTGCTGGCCGGCAACGTCCGCCCGGTCGCCGCCGCGTCCGTCGTCGCGGTGCTCGCGACCGCGCTCGCCTCGGTGGCGCCGATGCTCGCGCTGCGGCTCGGCAGGCTGCCGCTGCCGCGGGTGCCGGACGACATGGATTCCTTCCGTGCCAACGAACAGCCGTCGCTCGGCGCGGACATGGTCGGCCGGACCTCGCGCGCGCAGGCGCTGCTGACCGGGTTGCTGATCGCGCTGGGCCTGGTCGTCCTGGCCGCCTGCACGGTGCTCGCCGGGTCGGGCGGTCCGTGGGAGGCGGGGCTGGCCGGGCTGCTCGGGCTGGCGTGGCTCCTGCGCTCGCGGTCCTACGCCGGACGCGCGCAGCGGTTCGTCCTCGTCGGTTTCGGCGGGCTGACGCTCGTCACGGCGGGGGTGTGGCTCGCCGCGAGCGGCCAGCGGACCGCGGTGTTCGCCGCCGGGTTCGCGGTCGTCGTCGCGGCGATCGTCTGTCTCGTCTACGCGACGCGGGTGGCGCGCGGAGTGCGTTCGCCGTACTGGTCACGGCTGCTCGACGTCACGGAGTTCCTGACGCTGCTCGCCCTCGTCCCCTTCGTCGGCATGATCGCCGGGATCTACGACCTCGTCAGCTGAACCCCCGGCGGCGCCGTTAAGGCCACCTTACGGGCGTCAGACGCCCGTAAGGTGGCCTTAACGGCATTCCGTCCACTGTGGAGAGTCAGCGCTCCAGCGCCAGGGGCAGGGTGCGGCGGACGGCGGAGGCGTGACGTCCGTGCAGCGGGACCGCCGACACCCCGGTCAGCGAAGGCACCGACGCGCCGGGGCGGGTACCGACGCGGATGGTGACGTCGGCGCGTTCCTTGCCGCCAGGAGTCCGTCGCAACGTGTACGACGTCGCGGTGAACGCCGCCTTCGACGCCGAGAAATCCAGCGTCCGCGCCAAATCCCGCTCCGAACGCGGCGAGAAGCAGACCTGCGCCGACTCGCCCCACTTCCACGAGCTCCAGCCGTCCGGCAGCGATGCCTCTTCGCGGGGGCTCTCCTCCGGGATGCCCAACGCGACACGCAGTTCCTTCGCCAGTTCCCCGGCTTCGAGCACCGTGCTGACGTACCCGGCTTCGGCCAGCGCGCCCATCAGTCCCAGCGCCGCGCACGCCGTGCTGCGCAACGCGCCCAGCTCACCGCCGCCGCGCGCCAGCGCCGCGATCGGCGCCTCCTCGGGCCGGTAGCGCACGGTCAGCCAGCGCACCCGGAAAACCTGTCCGCCCGGTTCGCGGGGCACGGCCCAGGTCAGCAACTGCGCGCTGGACAGCGGGATCGCGGGGTCACGGAACCGCTCCCGCAGGATGTCCACGAGCGTGTCCGGCGACGGCTCACCGGGGCCCGGCGTGAGCCGCACGATCGCGCTCCAGCCGTCGTCGATCTCGGCCACGCCGAAGCGGTTCCCGGCCCGGTCGACGTGCTGCCGAACCCGCACCGGCCCGGCCACGAGGTGCAGCGGATCGGGGCTGTCGTGGCGATCGTCGTGCCGCCGCAGCCGGTAGCCGAGCCAGGTGAGCGCCCAGCCCGCGGCGTGCTTGCCCGCGAACCGCGCCGACGTCGAGAGCACCAGCGCCGCCGCGACGGCCGCGACGGTGATCCGCACCGGCTGGGCGACGCCGGGGACGGCGAACGCGACGAGCACCGCGATCCCGGCGATTTCCCAGGCGGCGGCCTGCACCGGGCGGATCGGCAGCAGCCACGGCAGCGGCGCGGTTCCGGCGGCCCCAGGGCGAGAGGGCGGGCGATGCGCTCCCGAAGCCGGGGGCGCGTCGGTGGGTACAGCGGACACGGCGTTCCCTCCCTTACCCCGGACCGGCTAGAGGGACGCTAGCGCTTTCCGTGCACGCGCTTGGGCGTAAAAATTACCCTCGCCGTCCGGACGCGCCCGCTCTTAGCATCGGCGCCTCGGCATGGGGCGGATCGAGGACGACCGGGGGTCTTGGGAAGCGTGTGGACGCAGCGGGACCAGATCCAGGCGTACCAGTTTCTTCGCCGCAGGCTGGTTTCCGCGCTCGTCGCCGCCGACGCCAACCACCCGGTGTCGCCGAGCCGGCGCCTGGTACTCGGCACCATCCTCGGGCTCGCCGCGGCATTGCTGATCACCGCGGTGTACGGCGTGATCGGCCTGCTCAATCCGTCCGGCGGCAAGGACTGGCTCGCGGGCGGGAAGGTGATCGTCGAGGAGGGCACCGGCGCGCGGTACGTCCTCGGGCAGGACGGCGCCCTGCACCCGGTCCTCAACTACGCGTCCGCGCGGCTGCTGGCCGGCGGCAACGGGGACGCCACGGTTTCGGTGCCCTCGAAGAAACTCGGGACCGCCGCGCGGGGCACGCAGATCGGCATCCCGGGCGCCCCCGACTCGCTGCCCGCGCCCGTCGCGCTGGTCACGACGCCGTGGATCAGCTGCAGCCGGACCACCACCGACGCCCCCGCGTCCGCCGAGCCGCTCACCGCCGTCGTGCTCGGCACGTCCGGTTCGGGTGTCGAACTGCCTCGCGACCAGGGGATCATCGTCCGGATCCCGGCGGGCGAGCAGTACCTGATCACCGCGGGACGCCGGTTCAAGCTCAGCCCCGAGGCCGCCACCGCGCTGCAGTTCGACAGCTACCCGACGATCGCGGTCTCGGCGCGGTGGATCGACACCGTCCCCGCCGGACGCGACCTCGGCGCGATCCCGATCGCCGACGCCGGCGCGTCCGGCCCGCGGGTCGGCGGCGCCCCGACGCGTGTCGGGGAAGTCCTCGCCGTCGTCGACACCATGGCCTCGGCGGCGGACGCCACGTCGTACTACCTCGTCCGCCGCGAGGGCCTCGAACCGATCGGCCAGACCCAGGCGAGCCTGGTGGTGACCACCCCGGAGAACGCGCGCGCCTATCCCGGACGTCCGGCCCCCGTCCCGGTGAAGGCCGCCGACGTCGCCGCGGTGCGCAAGGCGGGCGAACCCCGCGCGGGCGGCGCCGACCCCGCGGGCTATCCCGACCGCATTCCGGGAAAGGCGGCGATCAGCGGCACCTCGGTGACCCTGTGCGCGCAGGACGGCCGTGTCCTGGTCTCCGGCGACGTCCCGTTGCCGCGCGGCGCGCGGGCGATCGCCGTGCCCGCCCGTGCCGACGCGCGCGTGGCGGATCAGGTCTACGTACCGCCTTCGGGCGGCGCGGTGGTCATCGAGGCCGGTTCGGGCACGGTCTACGTGGTCACCGACATGGGACAGAAGTATCCGGTGGCGGACGCCAGGGCGCTGGCTTCGCTCGGCTACGGTTCCGTAGCCCGCCAACCGGTCTCCAGTGGTTTGCTGGCACTGATGCCGACGGGCCCCGCGCTGGACCCGGCCGCGGCCGGGCAGGCGGTGCCCTCGGGTGGAACGGGGTGAGCGAGTCGTGCAGATGACGGACGAACGACCGGGCGAAACGACACCGGAGGCGGGGACCACGCGGATCCGGGTCGCGGTGATCGAGGACCATCCGCTGTACCGGCGGTCGGTGGAGCGGGTGCTCGCCGAAGCCGAGGGCATCGAACTGGGCGCCGTGGTGGACTCGGTCGCCCGCTTCCACGTGTACCGGCAGCCACCGGGCAGCGTGGTCCTGCTCGATCTCGGGCTGCCCGGCGTCGCGGGCGCCGCCGCCGTGCTGGAGGTGTGCGAACTCGGGCACCACGTGCTCGTCGTGTCGGCGCAGGCGGAGTCCGAACAGGTGCTGGGCGCGATCGCGGCCGGGGCCAAGGGGTTCCTGTCCAAGGACGTCGACGTCGACGAGCTGCTCATCGCGATCAGGACGGTCGCCGAGGGCGGCGCGTACGTCTCCGCCGTGGTGGCCGGGATGATCATCAAGGACAACACCGACCGCCCGGTGGCGGGCCCCGACACGGAACTCTCCCCGCGCGAGGAGCAGGTCCTGCGGCTCGTCGCGGCGGGCGAGCGGGACATCGACATCGCGATGATCCTCGACATCGGTGTGCGGACCGTCCGCGGTTATCTCGACCGCGTCCGCGACAAGACCGGGTACCGCAGGCGGCCCGATCTGGTGAAGGAGGCGATCCGGCGCGGGCTCGTCGGGCCGTCCGGTACGCCGCGGCGTCCGGGCGGGCGGTGACCGGCGTGCCGTCGGCGGGTGATCGCATCCAGGTCGCGGTGATCGAAGACCATCCCCTCTATCGCGACGCCGTCGCGCGGGTGCTCACCGAAGCGCCCGACATCGAGCTCGGCGCGGTCGCCGACTCGGTGGCGCGGTTCGCGGTGCAGCAGCAGCCGCCGGGCAGTGTCGTCGTGCTCGACCTCAAGCTGCGCGGCGTCGCGGACGCGGCGGCCGTGCTGGAGGTGGGGCACATGGGGCACAAGGTGCTCGTGGTGTCCGCGCACGCGGAACAGCCCGAGGTGCTGGGCGCGATGCAGGCGGGTGCGAAGGGCTTCCTGTCCAAGGACGTCGACGGCGACGAGCTGCTGCGCGCGATCCGCACCATCGCCGAGGACAACGCCTACGTCTCGCCGACGCTCGCCGGGATGATCATCCAGGACAGCGACGACCGGCACGCCGGGCCCAAGATCGTCTTGTCGGAGCGGGAGAAACAGGTGCTGCGGCTGGTCGCGGCGGGGGAGCGGGACGTCGACGTCGCCGAGATCCTCAACATCAGCGTCCGCACCGTCCGGTCCTATTTGGACAGGATCAGGGACAAGACCGGCGAACGGCGGCGCGCCGGTTTCGTCCGCGTCGCCATCCGCGAAGGCCTGCTCCGCTAGCCGCTCCGCCGTGTCGTCCGTTCCGGTACTCGTGTCGTGCGCCGAGGTACGCGTGTCGTCCGGTGCCGGACGTCGAGAATGGACGACACGCGTACTCGGATGGACGACACGCGTACGTGAGTGGACGACACGGGCTCAGAGGCGCCGGTTGGCCAGGGCGCCGGTGGCGGTGCGGGCCTTCGCCGCGACGGCCGGGTCGAGGTCGACGACCACCGTCTCCGGGACGGCGCCGAGCTGGGTGTGGACGCGGCCGAAGCCGTCGGACACCGTCGAGTAGCCGATGCCGGTGGGGGCCTTCGGGTTCACGTCGAGGCCGCTCGCGGCCGGGTCGGCCTGCCCGCAGCCGAGCACCCAGCAGCCCGAGTCCAGCGCGCGGGCCCGCACCAGGACCTCCCACTGGTCCCGTTTGCCCTCGCCCGCGCCCCACGAGGTCGGGACGACGACGATGTCCGCGCCGTCGTCGGCGAGCGCGCGGAACAGCTCGGGAAAACGGATGTCGTAGCAGGTGGCGACGCCGAGCACGGTGCCGTCGACGTCGAAGGTGACCGGTTTGCCGCCGGGCGCGACGGTGTCGGACTCGGCGAAGCCGAACGCGTCGTACAGGTGGATCTTGTGGTAGCCGAGATGATGCCCGCCGCCGGTGACGAGCACCGTGTTGCGGACGCGCCCGTCCTCGGCCGGGGTGAACATCCCGGCGACGACGACCACGTCGTGCTCGGCCGCCAGCTCGGCGACGGCGGTCGCCCACGGCCCGTCGAGCGGTTCGGCGATCGGGCCCAGCGGCCGCCCGAACCGGGCCATCGTCGCTTCCGGGAACACGACGACCTGGGCGTTCTCCGCCTTCGCGGCTTCGACCCCGGTGCGAACGAGTTTCAGGTTCGCCCCCGGATCGTCCCCCGAGCCGATCTGGCACAACCCGATACGCGGCACGGCGCCTCCTCCGTCACAGGGCTCGCGGGTCACCACCGAGTATCCCTGCCCGGCGCCTCGCGGCCACCTCGTACCCTTGAGTCCATGTTGAACCGCACCGACCTGCGCGGGCAGGTCCCGACCGCCGCCGAACTGCGCGCCACACTGCCTCGCGCCGAATACGACGTGGACGCGGCGCTGCATCACGTGCGCCCGGTGGTCGAGGCCGTCCGGGATCGCGGGGTCGAGGCCGTGCTCGAGTACACCGAGCGGTTCGACAAGGTCCGCCCGGCCACCGTGCGGGTCCCGGCCGCCGAGCTGGCCAAGGCCCTCGACGAGCTCGACCCGGCGGTGCGTGCCGCGCTGGAGGAGTCCATCGCCCGCGCCCGCAAGGTGCACGCCGAGCAGCGCCGCCAGGACGTCACGACCACCGTGGTCGAGGGCGGCACGGTCACCGAGCGCTGGGTCCCCGTCGAGCGCGTCGGGCTGTATGCGCCGGGCGGGCTCGCCGTGTATCCCTCGACCGTCGTCATGAACGTCGTCCCGGCGCAGCTCGCGGGCGTCGGCTCGCTCGTGCTGTGCTCGCCGCCGCAGGCCGCGTTCGGCGGGCTGCCGCACCCGACGATCCTCGCCGCCGCGCGGCTGCTCGGCGTCGACGAGGTGTGGGCGGTCGGCGGGGCGCAGGCCGTCGCGCTGCTGGCCTACGGCGGCACCGACACCGACGGCGCCGAGCTGGCGCCGGTCGACATCGTGACCGGCCCCGGCAACATCTACCTCACCGCCGCGAAGCGCCTGCTGCGCGGCCTGATCGGCATCGACGCCGAGGCCGGGCCGACCGAGATCGCCATCCTCGCCGACGAGACCGCCGACCCGGTGCACGTCGCGGCCGACCTGATCAGCCAGGCCGAGCACGACCCCCTCGCGGCGAGCGTGCTCGTCACGACGTCGGAGGAACTGGCCGACGCCGTCGAGAAGGAGCTCGCCGGGCGCGTGGCGGCGACCAAACACACCGAGCGGGTCGCCGAAGCGCTGGGCGGCAAGCAGTCCGGCGTCATCCTGGTGTCCACTGTGGACGACGGGCTGCGCGTGGTCGACGCCTACGCCGCCGAGCACCTGGAGATCCAGACCGCGAACGCGCGCGAGGACGCCGCGCGGGTCCGCAACGCGGGCGCGATCTTCGTCGGCGCGTACGCCCCGGTGTCGCTGGGCGACTACTGCGCCGGGTCGAACCACGTGCTGCCCACCGGCGGGTTCGCCCGGCACTCCTCGGGCCTGTCGGTGCAGAGCTTCCTCAAGGGCATCCACGTCGTCGACTACTCCGAGCAGGCGCTGCGCGAGATCGCGCCACGGGTGGTCGCGCTGGCGAACGCCGAGGACCTGCCCGCGCACGGCGAAGCCGTCACGGCGCGGTTCGGGGGTGACGCGTGAGCATCGGCGAGGAGATCACCCTGGACCAGCTGCCGCTGCGCGAGGATCTGCGCGGCAAGTCGCCGTACGGCGCGCCGCAGCTGGACGTGCCGGTTCGGCTCAACACCAACGAAAACCCGTATCCGCCGCCGCCCGAGCTGGTCGCGGACGTGGCCGAGGCGGTCCGCGCGGAGGCCGCCGAACTGCACCGCTATCCCGACCGCGACGCGGTGGCCCTGCGCCAGGACCTGGCCGACTACTTGAGCGTGTCGACGCGGGTGGTGCTGTCGGAGGGCAACGTCTGGGCCGCCAACGGGTCCAACGAGGTGCTGCAGCAGATCCTGCAGGCGTTCGGTGGCCCGGGGCGCAGCGCGCTGGGTTTCGAACCGTCGTACTCGATGCACCCGATCATCGCGTCCGGCACGCGTACCGAGTGGGTTCCGGCGCCGCGCCGCGCCGACTTCACGCTCGACACGGCCGCGGCGGCCGAAACGATCCGCGAACGGCGTCCGGACCTGGTGTTCGTCACCAGCCCGAACAACCCGACCGGCGGCTCGATCCCGCTGGACGAGCTGCGCGCGGTGCTCGACGCGGCCACCGGGATCGTGGTGGTCGACGAGGCGTACGCGGAGTTCTCGTCGCAGGCCAGCGCGGTGCACCTGCTGGCCGACTACCCGGGCCGGCTCATCGTCTCGCGCACGATGAGCAAGGCGTTCGCCTTCGCCGGCGGGCGGCTCGGTTACCTGGCCGCCGCGCCCGCGGTGGTCGACGCGCTCCAGCTGGTGCGCCTGCCGTATCACCTCTCGCGGCTGACCCAGGCGGCCGCGCGCGCCGCGCTGCGCCACGCCGACGCGACGCTGAGCACCGTCCACAAGCTGGCCGCGGAACGCGATCGGGTCGTGGAAGCCTTGGCGGGCTTGGGTTTCGACCCGGTGCCGAGCGACTCGAACTTCGTCCTCTTCGGACGGTTCGCCGACCCGCACGCGGCGTGGAAGTCCTATTTGGACAAAGGGGTGCTGATCCGCGACCCCGGTATCGAGGGGCACCTGCGCGTGAGCATCGGCACCCCGGAGGAGAACGACGCCTTCCTCGAGGCGAGTAAGGAAGTTTCCCGATGACCCGCATCGGCAAGGTCGAGCGCACCACCAAGGAGTCCTCGATCCTCGTCCAGCTGGACCTCGACGGCACGGGCGAGGTCGAGATCTCGACCGGTGTGCCGTTCTACGACCACATGCTGACCGCGCTGGGCGCGCACAGCAGCATGGATCTCAAGGTCGAGGCCACCGGCGACGTGCACATCGACGCCCACCACACGGTCGAGGACACCGCGATCGTGCTCGGCCAGGCGCTGCGCCAGGCGCTCGGCGACAAGAGCGGCATCCGGCGTTTCGGCGACGCGTGGATCCCGATGGACGAAACCCTCGCGCACGCGGCGGTCGACGTCTCCGGCCGCCCGTACTGCGTGCACGTCGGCGAACCAGAGCAGTTCACCACCTTCACGATCGGCGGCAATTACCCGTTCGTGCTGACCCGCCACGTGTTCGACTCGCTGGCGTTCCACGCGCAGATCGCCCTGCACGTCCGGGTGATCCACGGCCGCGACCCGCACCACATCGCCGAGGCGCAGTACAAGGCCGTCGCCCGCGCGCTGCGTGCCGCGACCGAACCGGACCCGCGCGCCGGCGGCATCCCGTCCACGAAGGGCGTCCTGTGAGCAAGGAGATCGTCGCGGTTCTGCTGCTCGCACTGGGCGGCTTCCTGATCGGCGGGGTCTACTCGACCTGGAAGACCGCGAGGTTCATGGCCGGGGTCCTCGGCGTCGCCGCGCTGCTCGCGATCGGCGGAGCGATCGCCTGGCTGGCAAGCTAGCCGGATGGCACAAGCACCGGTCGTCCTGTGGTTCCGGCGTGACCTGCGGCTGGGTGACCACGCCGCACTGCTGGCGGCGGCGAAGCAGAGCGACCGCGTGCTCGCGCTGTACGTGCTCGACAAGGCGCTCATCGAGCCTTCCGGCGCCCCGCGCATGGCGTTCCTGCTGGGCTGTTTGCGGGCGCTGGACGAGCAACTCGGCGGCAGGCTCAAGGTCGTCGAGGGCGATCCCGCCGTCGAGGTCGTCAAGGCGGCTCACGAGATCGGCGCGAGCGCGGTGCACGTCAGCGCGGACACCGCGCCGTATGGCCGCAGGCGGGACGCCGAAGTCGCGAAAGCCTTGGCGGAGAAGGGAATCGACTGGGTCGAGACCGGCTCGTCCTACGCTGTGACACCGGGCCGGGTGTCCAAACCGGACGGTGACCCGTATCGCGTGTTCACCCCCTTCCGTCGCGCGTGGGGCCGCCACGGGTGGCCGCGTCCCGCGGACACCGGTCCGTCCCTTGTGGACTGGATCGAGCCCGCCGGGTCGGTGTCGCTGCCGAAGACGCCGTCGCTGGGGGAGATGACGCTGCCCGAGCCGGGGGAGGAGGCCGCGCTCCGGCTCTGGGAGGAGTTCCTGACCGACGGCGTCGAGACCTACCACGAGGACCGTGACCGGCCGGATCTGCCGGGCACCACGCGGCTTTCGCCGTACCTGCGCTGGGGCTGCGTCCATCCGCGGACACTGCTGGCGGATCTCGCCGGGGACGAGCGGCGCGGCGTCGACGCGTTACGCGGCGAGCTGTGCTGGCGCGAGTTCCACGCCGACGTCCTGTGGCACCGGCCCGAGACCGCCCGGCGGAACTACGACCGGCGCTTCGACGCGATGCCTTGCGACACCGGGAAAGCGGCGTTCGAACAGTGGTGCGCGGGACGCACCGGCTACCCGATCGTCGACGCCGGGATGCGCCAGCTGCTCGCCGAAGGCTGGATGCACAACCGCGTCCGCATGGTCGTCGCGAGCTTCCTGGTCAAGGACTTGCATCTGCCGTGGCGCTGGGGCGCGCGGCACTTCATGCGCCACCTCGTCGACGGCGATCTCGCCTCGAACCAGCTCAACTGGCAGTGGGTCGCCGGCTGCGGCACCGACGCGGCGCCGTACTTCCGGATCTTCAACCCGATCACGCAGGGGGAGAAGTTCGACCCGTCCGGCGACTACGTCCGCCGGTACGTGCCGGAACTGCGGGACGTACCGGGCAAGGCCGTGCACAAGCTGCGCGACCGCCCCGGGGACTACCCGGAGCCGATGGTGGACCACGCTTTCGAACGCCGGGTGGCGTTGGAACGCTACGGCGCCGTCACCGGCCGCTGAGCCACGTCAGTCCTTTTCGGACTGCAGCAGCGCCTGCGGAGCGGCAGCCGGGAGTGGCGCCGTGGCCGGTTCTTCGGCGAGGCCGAGGGCCCGCAGGATGTCCGCCGGGGACTTCAGCAGTTCGGGCTGGTGGTCGAGCGCGAGCTGCTGGGCAGTGGTCAGCTGGTGCACCATCAGCTCGCCCTCGGCCTTGACGATCAGCAGCGCGCCGACCCGGATCACGGCATTGGTGAACGGCTGGAGCGAACTCAGCACGGGAGCGAGGTTCTGCATCATCGTCGCGGTCACCGTCGCGTCGGTGCTGTGCACCAGCCGCGACTCCAGCGCGTGCACGCCGAACATCCTGGCTTCGGCTCCCAGCGGTGAGGCTGCCGCGCCCCGGAACCTCGCGCGTAATCGCCGGAACCACGATCCGATGACCGGCTCGTCCCGTTCCACGACCTCGCCACCCGCCGAGCGGATGAACGCCTCGACCGCGTCCTGGACCGGGGCGGTGTCCCTGTTTTCGTCCAGGTAGATCGAGACGGGCATGGTGCGGGTGCGCGGCACGTGGTCCGCGTCGCCGATCACCTGGGGCGCCGTGATGACGTCGTTCCCGAAGATCTCGTCATCGGTGTCCACCAGGTAAGAGGGCCTGAGGTGTTCCTCGTCGCCGGAGAGGGGCGCGCCGCCGCTCATGCCCTGCGGCGGTATCGGGTCGTCGTGGTCCACGGATCAAGTCTGCGCCATGGCGCGGCGGCTTGTCACCGGCCGCTCGCGCCGACCAGTTCGCGTCCGCCGTCCCCGCGGTCGTCGGCGTCGTCGAGCTGCTTCGTGAGCTTCTCGCCCTCGACGTCGACGTTCGGCAGGATCCGGTTCAGCCACTTCGGCAGCCACCACGCGCCGCGCCCGAGCAGCGACATCACCGCGGGCACGATCGTCATCCGCACCACGAACGCGTCCACCAGTACCCCGAAGGCCAGCGCGAACCCGATCGACTGGATCAGCGAGGACTCCGCGAGCACGAACCCGGCGAACACGCTGATCATGATCAGCGCCGCGGCGACCACCACGCGCGAGCCGTGCCGGAACCCGGTGACCATCGCCTCCTGGGGATCCGCGCCGTGCACGTGTTCCTCCCGCATCCGCGTCACCAGGAACACCTGGTAGTCCATCGCGAGTCCGAAAAGGACACCGATGAGCAGGATCGGCAGCATGCTCATGATCGGCCCTGTCGTCTTCACCCCGAGCAGATCGGCGAGCCAGCCCCACTGGAACACCGCGACGACGGCGCCGAACGTCGCGACCACCGAGCCGAGGAAGCCCAGCGTCGCCTTGAGCGGCACGACGACCGAGCGGAACACCAGCATCAGCAGGATGAACGCGAGCCCGACGATCAGCGCGAGATAGGGCAGCATCGCGTCGGCCAGCTTCGCCGAGACGTCGATGTTCGCGGCCGTCTGCCCGGTCACCATGAGGTTCGCGCCGGTGCGGTCGTGCAGCGCCGCGCCCCGGTCGCGGATCGCGGAGACCAGGTCCTCGGTCTGGGGGCTGCCGGGGCCGCTCTTCGGGATCACCGTCAGCAGCGTGATGCCGGTGACGGGGTTCGTGCGGGGCGGGGTGGTGGCGGCGACGTCGGGCAGCTTGAGGTCCGCGACGGCCTGGTCGACCGCCTGCCCCGGATCGCGGCTGGCGCTGGTGTCCACCACGACCAGCAGCGGCCCGTTGGCGCCCTCGCCGAAGCTGCGGCTCACCAGGTCGTACGCCTTGCGCTGGGTGGAATCCGGCGCGGCGGTGCTGTCGTCGGGCAGGCCGAGCTGCATCGACGCCGCGGGCAGCGCGACCACGGCCAGCCCCGCGAGGGCGAGGATCAGGACCGGGACGCGATACCGGGCGACGAACCGGGCCCACCGCTCGCCGTGGGTCTGCGCGGACGGCGCGCGGCGCAGCCGGATCCGGCCGCCCTGCACGCGGCGTCCGGCGAAGCCGAGCACGGCGGGCAGCAGCGTCAGCGCGATGAGGACCGCGATCGCCACGGTGATCGCCGCCGCGATGCCCATCTCGCCGAGGAACGGGATGCCGACCACGGTCAGCCCGGCCAGCGCGATGATCACCGTCAGCCCGGCGAACACCACCGCGGACCCGGCCGTGCCGGCGGCGCGCCCGGCGGCTTCCTCCGGTTCTCTGCCCTCGTTCAGTTCGTGCCGGTAGCGCGACACGATGAACAGCGCGTAGTCGATGCCGACGGCGAGCCCGATCATCAGCGCGAGCACCGGGGTGTTGGAGTTCAGTTCGAGGAAACCCGAGGCGAGCATGATGCCCGCCATGCCGATCCCGACGCCGACGAGCGCGGTCAGCAGCGGGATCCCGGCCGCGACCAGCGAGCCGAAGGTGATGATCAGGACGACGGCGGCGATCGCGACCCCGATGCCTTCGGTCGCGTCGGTCGCGGGGATGCCCTGCACGGCGTCGCCGCCGAACTCGACCTGGAACCCGGCCTGCCGGGCGGGCCCGGCCGAGTCGAGCAGCGCCTGGCGTTCGGCGTCGGTCAGTTCGAAGCCCTTGACCGCGTAGCTGACCTGCACCAGGGCGACGTCGTGGTGCTGCGGGGCGATCGACCCCATCTGATACGGGTCGGCGACCGCCGCGACCTTCGGCGCGGCCTTGAGCTTCGCGACGACGGCTTCGACGGCGGCCTTGCCCGCGTCGTCGACGACGGTGTGGCCCTCCGGCGCGGCGATGACCACGCGCGCGGTGCCGCCGCCCGCCGCGGCCTGCGGGAACCGCTCGGCCAGCTGATCGGCCGCGCGCTGCGATTCGGTGCCGGGGATGGTCACCGAGTTCGACAGGCTGCCGGACAGCGTCAGGGCGCCGATCCCGAGCGCGACCAGCACCACGGCCCAGACGGCGGAGACGAGGACACGTCGCCGGAACGACAGCCTGCCGAGCCGGTAGAGGAAGGTCGCCACGGGCCGAACTCCATTCCAGTCGCGCTTGTCATCCGAGGTGGCTGTCACCCGAAGTGGTTACCTTCGAAGCTAGCCGAACGGCTAGGACGCGACAAGCCGATCGGCAAGTGTGTGACTAGCCGCACGGCTAGTGCACGGTTTGCCGATCGGCAAGTGCTGGAATAAGGTCGGCCGGTTCGACGAGGAGGCGAAGATGACCGCAGGCCCGGCCGGGGACACCCGGGCGCGACTTCTGCAGACGGCGCTGAAGCTGTTCACCGAACACGGTGTCGAGGGCACGTCGCTGCAGATGATCGCGGACGCGCTCGGCGTCACGAAGGCCGCGGTGTACTACCACTTCAAGGCGAAGGACGAGATCACCGAGGCGGTCGCGGAGCCCGCGCTGAAGGAGTTCAACCGCATCGTCACCGAGGCGGCGCGGCTCCGGCGCCGCGGCGCGCAGATCGACTACCTGCTCGAAGGGTTCGTCGACCTCGTGGTCCGGCACCGCGCGCTCGTCGCGTTGTTCTCCAGCGACCCCGGCATCGCCCGCGCCGTCGAAAAGTCCTTTTTCGACGGGGGTGGCGCCAAGGACGCCCTGCTGGACATCTTCGCCGGTCCGGAACCGGACCTCGCCGCCCACGTCACCGCGGTGGTCACCCTGGCCGGGATAGCCATGGCGGGCGGCGCCCCCGATCTGGCCGGCGTCGACGACGAAACGCTGCGCGCGGCCCTGCTCGACGTCGGCCGCCGCCTGCACCGCCGCCCCCGCCGCTGACCCCCGGACGCCGTGTCGTCCATCCAGGTACGCGTGTCGTCCAACCAGAAACGCGTGTCGTCCGTCCGGGTACACGAGCCGCGTTCCGAACCGGCGAACTCGCGTACGCGAATGGACGACACGCGTACTTAGGTGGACGACACGACCTAGGGGTCAGTTGCCGCCGAAGCCGGGGAAGCCGTTGCCGAACGGGTTCTGCTGCTGCGGCGAGATCGTGGTCTGCTTCGTGTCGGTCGCGCTGCCGAGCGTGACGTTCATGGTCTGTTCGGAGCCGTCGGCGTGCTTGACGGTGATCGGGACCTGCTGGCCCGGCGTGTGCTTGAGCACCTCGGCCTGAAGATCGGCGTACGAGTTGAGCGGGGTGTTGTCGAGCTTCGTGACGGTGTCACCCTGCTTGATGCCCGCGGCCGCGGCGGCACCGCCCTGCTGGACGTCGGCGATCGGCGCGCCGCTCACCGACTGGCGCTGCGAGCCGAGGGTGCCGGTCACGCCGAGCACCGGCTTGGTGGCCTTGCCGGTCTGCATCAGCTCGTTCGCGATGCGCTTGGCGGTGTCGATCGGGATCGAGAAGCCGAGCCCGAAGGACTGCAGGCCGCCCTGGGACTTCTGCCCGGTGTCCACGGCCGAGTTCACGCCGACGACCTGGCCGTCCATGTTCACCAGCGGGCCGCCCGAGTTGCCGGGGTTGATCGGCGCGTCGGTCTGCAGTCCGTTGTAGACGATCACCTGCCCGCCGTTCTCGTCGCTCGCGGTCACCGTGCGGGACAGCGCGCTGACGATCCCGGACGTCACGGTGTTGGACAGCTGCTCGGGGCTGCCGATGGCGGCGACCGGCTGGCCGACCTTCAGCGTGCTCGACTGGCCCAGCGTCGCCGGGGTGAGCCCGCTCGCGCCGTCCAGCTTGATCACCGCGAGGTCGTAGGAGGGCGCGGTGCCCTTCACCTTCGCCGGCAGCTTCTTGCCGTCCGGGGTGCTGACCTGGATCTGGCCGCCGGAGCCCGCGCCGGACACGACGTGGTTGTTGGTCAGCACGTAGCCGTCCTGGGTCAGGATGATCCCGGTGCCGGTCGCGGTGCCCTGTCCCGTCGCGACCTTGATGTCCACTGTGGACTTCATGGCGACTTCCGCGGCGTACTCGACCGAACCCGGCTTCGAGCTGACGTTCGCCGCCGACGGGCCCTGCGAGGTGAGCAACGGCGGGGTGGGGTCGGAGAACAGCGCGTTGCCGCCCAGCGCGACGCCGCCGCCGATCAGCCCGGCGATGACCGCCGTCGCGACGATCGGCATCGACACCCTGCGCTTCGCCTTCGGCTGCGTGGGGGCAGGCGCGCCGAGCGGCACGGTGTACGGCGAGGGACCCATGCCCTGCTCGTGCGGCGGCTGGGCCGGTGGCACGGTCTGCTGCCACCACGCGTGCCCCTGCGGGGCTTGCCCCTGCGGGGTCTGCTGCGGGGTCTGCTGCCCCTGCGGGGCTTGCCCCTGCGGGGTCTGCTGCTCCTGCTGCGGGGCAGGCGGCGTCTGCGGTGTCTCCGGCGACGGCTGCTCGTGCGGCTGCTGCGGCTGGGAGTGCTCGCCCTGGGGTGGCGTGTTTTCGGCCATGGTCCCAAGATCGGGGCCGAACCTGAGAATTCCCGCAGAACGGGCTGAGAAGCGGCGGTGGAGTTCCTGAGGAATCGTTCTCAGGTGGATTCCACCGGTTGGAGGAATCCGGACGGGACGGCGGCGGTCAGCCAGACGCCGTTCGCGCTCACCTGGAACTCGTGGCCCGCGGCGGCCATGGCCCGCGCGTCGATCCGCAGCAGCACCGGGGCGCCCCGCCGCGCGCCGACCTTCAGCGCGGTCTCGATCGTGGCCGACAGGTGCACCGCGTGCCGGTTCATCGGGCGCAGGCCCTCGGCGAGGATCGCGGGGAGGAACCGGGCGACGGTGCCGTGGTAGAGCACGTCGGGTGGTTCGGCGACGGGCAGCGCCAGCTCGACCGCGACGCTGTGGCCCTGGCTGGCCCGGATCCGCGTGCCGGTTTCGTCGAAGGCGAAGCGGCGCTTGTCGTTGGTACGGACGACCTCGTCGAGTTCGGCCCGGCTCAGCCGGAAACCGTGCGCGGCCAGCGCGGCGAGCAGGGTGTCCACCGCCACCCAGCCACCGGGGTCCAGTGCGATGTCGATGCGGCCGGGTTCGTGCCGGAGATGACGCGCGAGCCGTTTGGAGACTCGGATCTTGCGTTGTTCGTTCATGCTTGCCCTAGTGACGCACGCGCACCCCGCATCCGGCAACCGGATTCAGATGCCGCCCTCGGTGGCGGGACGCAGTTTGCTGGAGCCGGGGCCGAACCGGGCGAGCTGGTCGTCGGCGTTGTAGAGCCCGCAGCTGCGCAGCGAAAGGCACCCGCAGCCGACACAGCCGGTGAGCCGGTCCCGCAGCCGTTGCAGCGCGTCGATCCGCGCGTCGAGCTCGTGCTGCCATTCCCGGGAAAGCCGCGCCCAGTCCGCCTTGGTCGGCGCGTGATCGGTGGGCAGCGTGGCCAGCGCCGCGCTGATGTCCTCCAGGCTCAGCCCGACCCGTTGCGCGGCACGGATGAACGCGATCCGCCGCAGTACCGAACGCAGGTAGCGGCGCTGGTTGCCCGCGGACCGTTCGGAACTGATCAGCCCCTTCTCCTCGTAGAACCGCAATGCGGTGTGCGGAACGCCGCTGCGTTCGGCCACCTGCCCGATGCTCAGATGTTCGGCTAACCTCGTCACGAGGTCAGGTTATCCTTGACTTCGAGTTTAGTCGAGGTTGCATCGTGGCCGGCATGACCACCGCGACATCGCCGGGATACGCCGATCTGCCGAGGCTGATCGCGCTGATGACCGGAGACGACAAACACCACGCCGCCGCCGAGTCCACAGTGGACGTACTGTGGGTGCTCTACGACCGCGTCCTCGACATCACCCCGGAGAACTTCCGCGAGCCGGGCCGGGACCGGTTCCTGCTGTCCAAGGGACACGGGCCGATGGCGTACTACGCCGTGCTCACCGCGAAGGGCTTCCTCGACGAGGACGAACTCGCCGACTGGTCCTCGGCCCGTTCCCGGCTGGGGCACCACCCCGACCGCCGCCGCGCGCCGGGGGTGGAAATCTCCAGCGGATCGCTCGGGCACGGGCTCCCCATCGCCGTCGGCACCGTGCTCGGCCTGCGGATCCGCCGGTTCGGCCAGGCGAAGGTGGTGACGCTGGTGGGGGACGCCGAACTCGACGAGGGCTCCAACCACGAGGCCATCGCGCTGGCCGGGCGGCTCGGGCTCGAGCAGCTGACCACCGTCGTCGTCGACAACTCCTCGGCCACCCACGGCTGGCCGGGCGGTATCGGGCGGCGCTTCGAGGTCGAAGGCTGGGAGACCCGCACGGTTTCCGGCCGGGACCACGACGCGTTGTACGAGGCCTTCACCGCCCCGCATCCGGGCCGGCCGCTCGCCGTGGTCGCGACCGTCGAACAGAAAACGACCGGAGAACCGAAAGGCTGACCGATGCCCACCATGCGCGACACCTTCGTGACCACCACGGAGGACATCCTCGAAACCGATCCGGACGTCGCGGTCGTACTCGCCGACATCACCGCCGCCCAGCTGGGCTCGGCGGCGCGGCGTCACCCCGGCCGGGTGCTGAACGTCGGCATCCGGGAGCAATTGCTGGTCAGCGCGGGCGCGGGGCTCGCGCTCGCGGGTGTCCGGCCGATCGTGCACACGTTCTCGCCGTTCCTGGTGGAACGTGCCTTCGAACAGATCAAGCTCGATCTCGGGCACCAGGACGTCGGCGCCGTGCTCGTGTCCTATGGCGGCTCCTACGACATGTCCACCGAGGGGCGCACGCACCAAGCGCCCGGCGACGTCGCCCTGATCGACTCGCTGCCCGGGTGGACCGTGCACGTACCGGGGCATCCCGACGAGGCCCGGCGGCTGCTGCTGGAATCCGTGCCGGGCGACTGCCGGGTGTACGTCCGGCTTTCCGCGCAGGAGAACGCCGAACCCCATCTCGGCGTGGGATTCCAGACGCTGCGCCGGGGGACGCGCGGGGTCGTCCTCGCGGTCGGCCCGATGCTCGACCGCGTCCTCGCGGCCACCGAAGGCCTCGACCTCACGGTGCTCTACGCGTCCACCGTGCGCCCCTTCGACGCGGAGGGACTGCGCGAGGCCGTGAAAGCCACCGGCGTCGCCGACGTCGTCCTCGTCGAGCCGTACCTCGCCGGGACGTCCACGCATCAGGTCGCCGAGGCGCTTTCCTCGACACCGCACCGGGTCCTGGCGCTGGGCGTGCTGCGGGACACGGAGGTCCGGATCTACGGCGAGGTGGCCGACCACGATCTCGCGCACGGTCTCGACGCGGGCTCGATCGCCTTGTCCGTCAAGGAATTCCTGGCGCGGTAGCGGATCCGGTGAAACTCGGCTGCGCCGGCGCCGCCGTTCTGCCACCGTTCGTGCCGTGCCTCCGTGCGAACCCATCCTCCGGCGCGCGAGGAGATCCGACGCCCGCGCCGCGGCCGACGTCTGGCTCCGTTCATTCGCCGCCGCCCTGCCGACGGTCCGCCGTCCCCATTCCGACGACGAGGTCCGGGCCTACTTCCGCGACGTGGTCGTCCCGCTGCGGGAGACCTGGGTCGCGGTCGTGGACGGACGCGTGATCGGACTGCTGGTGCTCGACGAAAACCTGCTCAGCCAGCTGTACCTGGAACCAGGGTGGCGAGGCCGCGGGATCGGCGACCGGTTCGTCGCGCTGGCGAAGGAACGCCGCCCCTCCGGGCTCCAGCTGTGGACGTTCCAGGTCAACGGCCCGGCCCGGCGGTTCTACGAACGGCACGGCTTCCTCGCCGCCGAGCGGACCGACGGCAGCGGCAACGAGGAACACGAGCCGGACATCCGGTACGTCTGGCGGCCGGAGACCTGAGGCTCCCGGTACTCAGCGCAGCAACGAGCGGGGTGTCGGCGCGAGAACGAGGCGCTGGAACGGCCGCGAAAGCCGCGCATTCAGTTGTGGGTCAACCTCCTTTCCCCAAGCGGGTAACGACTTCAACGCCGTATCGAACTCGGCGACGTCGGCCTCGCTCCCGAACCGGGTGAACCACACGAACACCGTCTCGCCTTCCCGTACGGGCAGCCGGGGGAAGGTGTTTTTCGCGGGCTCGGTTTCGAAACAGGCCAGTGGCGGTGCGCCCGCTTCGGCCAGTACCGGGCTCACCGTGCTGGCGAAGAACCCGGCGAACCCCGGCCCCGCGGGATGGCAGATCGTGACCATCAGCCGCGACGACGGGACAGTGTCCGCACCCACCGGCGGCCGTGGCCCGGCGGGCGCGGGGAAGCCGGGACCCGCCGGGCGCAGCAGCAGGACGTCCGACGAGTCGGTCATCGTGGCGTTCGCGGCCTCGCGATGGCGCGCCCACACCGGGCCGGTGTAGAACGCCTCCAGCGCGGCCCGCCGGGACTCCATATCGCGGAAACCCCTGAGCCACGCGAACTTCCCGGGCTCGGCCGGTTCGGTGAACTGACCGAACAGCCGCGCGCCCACGGCCTCCTGCGGCTCGACGAATTCGCGTTCGAAGAGCGCGACGAGGTCGTCCCGGCGGCCGGGCACGGTGGTGTACCGGCGCAGCTCCAGGACTGTTTGGAAGGCGAGGAAATCGTCCATGCCCGTGACGCTAGCGGCGGGCACCGACAATTCCGGGTCAGCGGAAGGCGGCGATCCCGGTCACGGCCTGCCCGAGCGAAAGCGCGTGCATCTCCTCGGTGCCCTCGTAGGTGAGCACGGTCTCGAGGTTCGCCATATGCCGCATCACCGGGTACTCCAGGGAAATCCCGTTCGCGCCCAGCATCGACCGCGCGGTGCGGGCGACTTCCAGCGCGGAGCGGACGTTGGCCATTTTCCCGAAACTGACGTGGTTGTGGTGCAAGGTCCCGGCGTCCTTGAGACGGCCGATCTGCGCCGCCACGAGTCCCGCCCGGTTGACCTCGACGAGCAGGTCGGCCAGTTTCCGTTGCGTCAGCTGGAATCCCGCCAGTGGCTTGCCGAACTGTTCGCGAGAGAGCGTGTACTCCAACGCAGCCTCGTAGCACGCGCGCGCCGCGCCGACGACGCCGTAGAGGATGCCGTAGCGAGCTTCGTTGAGGCACGACAGCGGCCCGCGCAGCCCCCGGACCTCCGGGAACGCCGCGGAATCCGGCAGCCGCACGCCGTCGAGCACGAGTTCGGCGGTCAGCGACGCTCGCAGCGAAAGCTTGTGTTTGACCTCGTTCGCGGTGAAGCCCGGCGTGTCCGTCGGGACGACGAAGCCGCGGATCCCTTCGTCGGTCTGCGCCCAGACGACCGCGACGTCGGCCACCGTGCCGTTGGTGATCCACATCTTCGTGCCGGTGAGCACCCAGTCCGAGCCGTCGCGCACCGCGCGGGTGCGCATGCTGCCCGGATCGCTCCCGGCGTCCGGCTCGGTGAGCCCGAAACAGCCGAGCGCCTCGCCCGACGCCATCCGCGGCAGCCAGGCGGCACGGTGGTCCTCGCTGCCCCAGTGATGGATCGCGTACATCGCGAGCGATCCCTGCACCGAGACGAAGCTGCGCAGCCCGGAGTCGACGGCTTCCAGTTCCCGGCAGGCGATGCCGTAGGCGACGGCGCTGGTGCCCGCGCAGCCGTAACCCTCCAGGTGCATGCCGAGCAGGCCGAGTTCGCCGAAGCCCTTCGCCAGCTCGGCGGCGGGCAGCGCGCCCGTTTCGTACCAGTCCGCGACTTCGCCGAGCAGGTGATCACGGGCGTAGGCGCGGACCGCGTCCCGGATGGCGCGCTCTTCCCCGGTGAGTCCCGCGTCGAGGTCGAGGAAGTCGTGCGGGTCCGGACTGGTGGCCATCGGTGCTCCTGGGATGCGCGGGGGTGCGATCCTCGCAGGAAACCACAGTCAGCCCGCAGGCCCCCGCGTGGCGTTCGTCACTCGTCGTCCTCGAAAGCCGGCGCCGCCGCGCGCGTCCATCTCCGCCCTGGTCTGCTGTGGCGGGATCAGCAGCTCGGTGAACTGCGGGAACGGGACGCTCTCGATGTCGTCGCGCCAGGCCTGGAACAGCTGGGCCAGCAAGTCGGTTTCGGACATCGCCTCTCCCGGCGGTTCAGGGGCGCAGGGTCCAGGCGCCACACGAATGGGTGAGTACCCGCTTCGCGCGGCCTTCAAACGCCGCCCGCGAACATCCTTTTTCGCCCGTCGTGGACTCCCCGTCTACGCTGGGCCCGTGCCTTCTGTCGTGATTCTGGACTACGGTTCCGGCAACCTCCGCTCCGCCGAACGCGCCGTGCGGCGCGCGGGCGCCGACGTCGAGGTCACCGCGGACCCGCATGCCGCGATCGAGGCCGACGGCCTGGTGGTGCCGGGGGTCGGCGCCTTCTCCGCGTGCATGAAGGGCCTGCTGGAGGTGGCCGGGCACCGGATCATCGGCAAGCGCCTCGCCGGCGGCCGTCCCGTGCTGGGCATCTGCGTCGGCATGCAGATCCTGTTCAGCCGCGGCGTGGAGCACGGCGAGGAGGCCGAGGGCACCGGCGAATGGCCGGGCACGGTCGAGCGGCTGCACGCGGACGTCCTGCCGCACATGGGATGGAACACCGTCCGCGCGCCGGCGGACTCGCAGCTGTTCGCCGGGCTCGGCCCGGACGAGCGGTTCTACTTCGTCCACTCCTACGGCGTGCGCGTGTGGGAGCTGGAGTCCGGGCTGGCCGGGCAGCAGCCGAAGGTCACCTGGTCGCACCACGGCGAGGACTTCGTGGCCGCGGTCGAGAACGGGCCGCTGTGGGCCACCCAGTTCCACCCGGAGAAGTCCGGCGACGCCGGGGCCCACCTGCTGCGGAACTGGCTCGGGACGCTGTAGCCGAGTACCGGCCCCGGGGCGCGTGCGGCACACCACGGCTTTAGAGTGACCGCGTGACTTTCACGCTGCTTCCCGCTGTTGATGTGGCCGATGGCCAGGCCGTGCGACTCGTCCAGGGCGAGGCCGGTACCGAGACCTCCTACGGCAGCCCGCTGGAGGCGGCGCTGGCCTGGCAGCGCGACGGCGCCGAGTGGATCCATCTGGTCGACCTCGACGCCGCGTTCGGCAAGGGCAGCAACCGTGAGCTGCTCGCGGAGGTCGTCGGCAGGCTCGACGTCCAGGTCGAGCTGTCCGGCGGGATCCGCGACGACGACTCGATCAAGGCCGCGCTGGCCACCGGCGCGCGGCGCGTCAACCTCGGGACCGCGGCCCTGGAGGATCCCGACTGGACCACACGGGTCATCGGCGAGTACGGCGACCGGGTCGCGATCGGGCTCGATGTGCGGATCACCGAGGCCGGGCACCGGCTTTCGGCGCGCGGCTGGACGTCGGACGGCGGGGACCTGTGGGAGGTGCTCGACCGGCTCGACCGCGACGGCGCTTCGCGCTACGTCGTCACCGACGTCAGCAAGGACGGCACGCTGCGCGGGCCGAACATCGAGCTGCTGCGCGAGGTGACCGCGCGCACCGACGCACCGGTGATCGCGTCCGGCGGAGTGTCCAGTGTGGACGATCTGCGGGCGCTCGCCGCGCTGGCGCGCGACGGCGTCGAGGGCTCGATCGTGGGCAAGGCGCTCTACGCGGGCGCGTTCACGCTGCCCGAGGCGCTGGCCGCCGTCGCCGAGCTCTGACCCTCGTTCAGGCGTCCGGTTCGTCGAGTGCGATCGCGATGCCGACCGTCCGGCTCGTCCCGCCGCGCAGGCGGCTGAAGAACATCGTCACCCGCGCGATGAGCCCGTACTTGCGGGCGATCGCCGCGCGGGTGCGGTCGCTGTCCTCGTCGCCGAGCAACCGCGCACGGCCCGTCACGACCGCGCCGTGGGTCCGCGACCCGCGGACGTCACAGGCCTGCACGGTGACGCGGCCGTCACGGCGGATGCGCTTGACCTTGCCCGTCTCGCGCGCGGACCACAGCACGAGTTCGCCGTCGAGCCCGGCTGCCCAGACCGGAGTCGGCACGGCGTCCCCGTTACGGCGGAAGGTAGTGACGACCACGTAGTTCTCCGCGGCGAGGCGGGCGAGCTCCGATCCCATGTGGACACCGTAGCCGTCGCGGGGGAGTACCTCTTGTGGCCTGCGCGATCGTGCGTGATACTGGCCGTCTGCTGTCAGTTTCGTTCAGTTTGCGTGGTTGGTTCGCGCGCGGAACGGTGGGCCGCGCGCCGGCGTGAGGTCTCGGCATGGGCGATGCGGTTCGGTTCGCGCGGAGCGCGCTGTGGCGCGCCAAGGTCGCGAGGAGGGGTGCGCTCGTCGCGGTCCTCACCACCGTCGGCGCCCTGGTGAGCCCGGTGACGGCGTTCGCGGAGCAGGCGCCGGTCACGGTCCCCGCGATCCGGCAGTGGACGACCGGGACGGGAAGCTACACCTTCGCCCCGGGCGCGCGGGTGGTCGCCGTGCCGTCGCTGGCCGGTGTGGCGGCGACGTTCGCGGCCGATCTTCGTTCCCTCACCGGGATTCCCGTCGAAGCCGTGACCGGCGGCGAGGCGCGGCCCGGTGATCTGGAACTACGCCTTGGCGACATCTCGGCGCCGCCCGAGGGGTACCGGCTGACCGTCGGCCGGGCCGTGCTCGTCGAGGCTGCCTCCGGGGACGGCGTGTTCGCCGGGACCAGGACGGTATTGCAGTGGCTGCGTCAGCGTCACACCCTGCCCGCGGGCACGGCGGCGGACTGGCCGGAATACCCCGAGCGCGGGCTGATGGTCGACGCGGGCCGCCGTTTTCTCTCGCTGCCGTGGCTGCGGGCGCGGATCCGCGCGATGGCGTACTTCAAACTGAACTACCTGCATTTCCATCTGTCCGATGTGGAGGGTTTCCGGCTGGAAAGCACGTCACATCCGGAGATCGTCTCGCCACAGCACTACACGAAGGCCGAAATCACCGACCTGATCGCCTATGCCGCGCGGTATCACGTGCAGGTGGTGCCGGAGATCGACATGCCGGGCCACATGACACCGATCCTCGCCGCGCACCCCGGCCTCCGGCTGTCCACACCGGACGGGAAGACGCGGGACGGGTTCATCGACCTCGGCCGGCCCGCGTCCTACGACCTGATGCGGGAACTGCTCACCGAGTACCTGCCGCTGTTTCCCAGCCGCTACTGGCACATCGGCGCCGACGAGTACGTCACCGACTACGACGCCTACCCTCAGCTGGCCGAATACGCGCGGGCACACTACGGCCCGGACGCCACGGGCAAGGACGCCTA
Source organism: Amycolatopsis sp. NPDC059021 (assembly GCF_042739895.1). Taxonomy (NCBI): domain Bacteria; kingdom Bacillati; phylum Actinomycetota; class Actinomycetes; order Pseudonocardiales; family Pseudonocardiaceae; genus Amycolatopsis; species Amycolatopsis sp. NPDC059021. The sequence continues at coordinate 944 of NZ_JBHYIQ010000058.1, read as the reverse complement.
CCACGGCTTCGTCAACTGGGCCGACGATCTCGTGCGTGCCGCCGGGAAGACCACGCGCATGTGGAACGACGGGCTCGAACCGGGCGGGGCGACGGTCACCGTCCACCCGGACATCGTGGTCGAGCACTGGTCCGCGAGCGGCGCTTTCGGGCTCCCGTGGACGGGCCCCGCGTTCACCGCGCGACAGCTCGCGGAGGCCGGACATCGCGTGGCGAACGCCGCGTTCACCCCGACCTACTTCACCACGGGCGGAGCCGGGTCGCTGTTCAACGCCGATCCGGCGGCGATGTACGACCGGTGGAACCCGGGCAAGTTCGTCGACGGCACCACGCTTTCCGGGCCCGCGAACCTGGGTTCGAAGGTGCACCTGTGGTGCGACGATCCGAAGGCCTACACCGAGGATCAGCTCGGCGAGATCCTGCACGACCGGCTCGCCGTGCTCGCCCAGCAGACCTGGGGCTCGGCGAAACCCGCCGCGCTCTACGTGGTGTTCCTGCCGCGGATCGCCGCCGTCGGCACCGCACCGGAATGATTTCTTCACGACGAAGGTGGGCCCCGTCGTCGTGTCACCAGCCATACACGGCGCCGATCTCCACGGTCTGCTGACCATTGTGGACGTTCTCGGCCCGGCCCGCTAGCGGGTGGCCTGGCGACCGTCGTGAACACCGGGCCGATCACGCGACCGGGCAACGCCTGATCCGTGCGTGAGCACGTCCCGAACGCCGCGGAAGCGCCGGTGAACCTGGATCCGGTCGTATGTCTCGAATGCCGTGGCATGCGAGCCTGTCGTCGTGTCCTTTGTGGATTGTGGCGTCGTGAAGGGGGCCTTCGGGGCGCTGAGCGTCGTGAATTTACCCATAACGGGCTTCGGCAAGGTGTGGGTAAAGTTAAACGTGGGGTGTGTTTTGCTCGAATGGCTCGTCGAGAACGCTGGATATTCACGC
>NZ_JBHYIQ010000057.1:9324-65354 GCF_042739895.1 Amycolatopsis sp. NPDC059021 | reverse complement strand
TGGAACAACGGCCAGACCTCGCGCATCGCCTTCAACGAAGCCGAAGTCACCGTCGTCGACGGAGTGCAGCAGTACACCGGCACCGGCACCGTCACCTCCGGTGAATTCACCGGCGCCACCGCCGTTTTCACCTGGGCCTACCTGGTACCCAGCCCCCTGGACTGCCTCGCTCCCGGTGGCCTGACCAGCCAGGATGGCACGGTCGTCGGCGACATCACCGGCCTCTAACCAACCCGCCGATACCCCAAGCCGCCCGCGGGGAACCGCTCTATGCCCCTGGAGCCGAGGGAGCATCTCCGCGGGCACTGAAGATCCGACAGGCGCCCTCGACACACCGGGCACCGGGACAACCTCGTTCCGGGCAACCTTCTTCAACATGCTGACACGACAGGGAACTGCACGGCGCAGAGCAGCTGCCGCTCGCCCGAGGCTTGCCGGAACACTGGTGCGCCGTGCTCCCAGGGGGTGATGGCCGGCACTGGAATGCCGCGTTGGGGTTCGAGCTCGTGCGACCGACGCGCCACCTGCCCCGACCAGCTCCGAAGAGAACCAACGCTTCACGATCCGGCTGCGGTGTCAGCTGGCTCGAGGGGTGCGGCGGCGTTTGGTAGTACGCAACCGGAACGACTCGGTCCCGGTCTCGATGATGGATGCGTCGAACGTCAAGCGATCGACAATCGCGGCGCAGAGCCGCGGATCAGTAAAAGTGCGCGCCCACTCACTGAACGCCGAATTGCTCGCGATGGCAATACTGGAACGTTCCTCTCGCTCGGTGAAAACCTGGAACAGGAGCTCCGCTCCGCGCCGATCAAGCTCGAGGTAGCCGAGCTCATCCAAACACAAAAGATCGACGCGGCCGTAGCGGGCGATCGTCTTGGACAGGTGCTTGTCGTCGGCGGCCTCGACCAGCTCGTTGACCAGTGCGGCGGCGGTGACGTAGCGGACCCGGAACCCGGCCTCCGCCGCGGCGGTCCCCAGCCCGATCAGCAGATGGGACTTGCCAGTGCCCGAGTCCCCGATCAGGCAGACCGGCTGCCCCGCGCGGATCCAGGCGCCCTTGGCCAAGGTATGGACGAGTGCGGGCGGGACGTTCGGGTTCGCGGCGAAGTCGAAATCCTCGATACGTTTCGTCCTCGGGAAACCGGCCTGTTTGACCAGGCGTGCCTTGCGGCGGACCTCGCGGTCCTCGCACTCGATGAACAACAGCTCGGACAGGAAGCTCTTGTAGGTGGCCTGCTGCCGGGCCGCGGCGGCGGCCTGGTCACCGAACCGGTCCCGGATCGTGGGCAGCCGCAGGATCCGGCAGGCCTGCTCGATCGCGGCGTCGGCGGCTTCCTCGGTGATCTGGTCCCGGCCGCGTGTGCTGGTGCGGGTCATGACACGTTCCCCTTCCTCGAAGGATTGCTGAGCAACTGGTCGTAGGCCTCGACCGACGGCGGCGCGGGCCGCGAATCCGGCGGCAGTTCCGCAGCGCGGCGACGCTCCGGCAGTGACACGACCTTGCTGCGACTGCGCCGCGGCCGGGGCAGCTCACCGGCCGCAGCGCCGGTGGCATCTCCGGCCGCGGCGGCATGCTTGCGGGCCTCGATCGCCACCACGTCCGGCGAGACCGACCCAGCCTCCAGCGTGGAGCGGATCCCAGCGATCACATGGGCGTGTCTCATTCGCCGATGCAGCAGCAGGACCTCGATCAGCAGCCGGGTGCCGGCCTGGTCACCGTGCTTGGCCCGCGCGGCGGCCCAGAACGCGTCGTGGGTGGCGGTGAACCAGCCCTTCTCACGGGCCTGTGCCAGCGCGGTCGCCCCGCGTAACGCACCCGGCTTGCCGGCCAGCACTTCCAGGTAGTGATCCAGCACCAGGTGCTGCCCGCCCTTGGTGGCCAACCTCGGATGCCGCGCGACCTCGCTTGAGCCGTGGCACACCACCAGTTCCTCCGCGCCGAGCTTCGCCCGAACCGTCTGGCCGATCAACCGGGCGGGTACTGAGTAAAGCGCTTGGCGCACGGTGATCCTCGAATAACGGTCCACACGCGGTGTCGTGGTCAGCGTGATGTCGAACTCATCCACCGGCAATGGTGCCAGCAGCGGCGCCTCCCGCGCGAAGTCTTCCCCAATCGTGCTGGTGCGGTGGTCAATGTGGCGGGCATCCTCGGCTCGGTCCGCCGCGGCGAGCCGCTCGTTGACGCTCGCGAGCCCGGAAATATCGGCGATCTTCGGGACCGGCACAAACCAACGGCGCCGGAACCGACCGCCCTCGCCCTCGACGCCACCCTTCTCGTGGGCGCCTTCTTTGCCTGGCATGCAGTAGAAACTCGTGACACCGAAGGCAGATTTGAACAACACCCAGCGTTCTGTCTCCACCCTCGACCGTCCAAAGCAGACTCGCAGCACCGCGGAAGACAAGTTGTCGTAACGGATCTCTCCGGCAGGGACACCGCCGAGCTCGGTGAACGCAGTGACGTGGCCAGCGAAGAACGCCTCCTGACCTTGAGAAGAGTACACGCGGTGAATGGCGCGACCACTGAAACTCAGCCGCAGCGTGAAGAGGAAGCACTTCGTGTCGACGCCGCCGACATTGACCCAGACCTCGGCAAAATCCACTTCGGCATCTTGCCCAGGCAAGTGGGTCTGCGGCACAAATCCGTCCACCACACCAGCCCGGTTCCGTGCCTCAAGCAGGATCTCCGGACGACGCTTCGCGACGTACTTCGACACCGTCCGGTACGCGATCCGCGCGTCGTGCTCGTCGACCAACCGCTCCCAGACCCGGTGTGCAGTATGCCGCTGCTTACGCGGCGCACCTAGATCCGCCCGCAACATCTCGTCCATCGCCTCGCGCAACGGGCCCGTCACCGGCGACGAGCGCACCGGCGTCTTCCGCGGTGGCGGCACCGCCGAAGCCAGCGCCTGACGCACCGTCCGGCGATGCACCCCATGCCGCTCAGCCAACGCCCGAAGCGAGAGCCCCTCAACCCGGGCATCCCGCCGGATCAGCGCAAACAACTCCACCCTGGACACCATCCCGGCTCCCACGCGGACGGCCCCTCACCGGCACTGTCCACCCAGGACCCTCAACTCAACCCACCGACGCGCACACCACGCCGACCAAATCCCCCGATCGGTGGGGCCCGCTAACGGTGCCGAACCGGGGCCAAGTCACGATGCCACGGCCACACCACATGCTCGAACGCGTTTACCACCTCGCATCGGCACGCGATCAACCCACGACCAGATGCCCACGATAACAACACGATCCAACAGGAGTCCACAATGGATCGCGAAGGCACGATGACGGAGATCATGGCCGACTACCACCAGCTGCTCGCGGACTACGGGTTCACTCGCGTCGCCGACGTCGCCGACGGCACGCTATTCCGAAGCCCCGATGGGCTGGCCGCGGTGATCGCCAACGACTACGACGGTTCGCTCACTGTGACAGCGTTGACCGCGTTCAGCCCTCAGCTCATCCGCTGGAAGGTGCTCATCGACAACACGAAACCCGACGTGCTCGACAACGCATCCGTCGAGATCCTCGACGCCGTCCTGCACGCGGCCGAACCCCACCTCAGCCATATCGTCCACAATGGACGAGTCGGGCGATAATGGAGGTGGAGTTGTGAAAGGCAAAAGGGGTCGAAGGAGGCCGGCCACACGCCTTCGACCCCGAGATCTACAAGCAGCGGCACGCGGTGGAGTGCGGCATCAACCGGCTCAAACGCCACCGCTGTGGCGACCCGATACGACAAGCTCGCCGTTCGCTACGAGGCCACCGTGCACATCGCCGCGATCAACGAATGGCTCTGACCGACTTCGATAAAGGCCCTAGGGCCAAGCGACGGAAACCTCACCGTGCCAAGGCCAAGTCAAGCCGGACGGGCCGGGGCACGGTGACGCGGGAACAGGTTCAGGCAGTCCGGGGCGGCGGAGGTGGTGCCGTCGTCGTGCGGGACGGCGGTGACGGTTCCAAATGCCCGTCCGACGGTGTTCGCACAAACCCGCGCGCGAGGCCGTGCCACCGGGAAGTCGACGGCGGCCCCGCGCGCGGGCAGACGGCGGGTGTCAGGCATTCGGGGCTGATTCCCCGGACCCGTCGGTCGTCTTCGGGACGTCGGTCTTATCCGGGTTGATGGCGAACCGTTTCGGTGCCTCGCAAGTTTTGCGAGCGTGCCCGTCGGCGACGAGCTTCTCCAAGGCGTTGTTGACCGCGCCGCCTGAGCGGCCGAGGTCCTTGCCGATCTTGGCGGGGCCGAAGCTCTCGCCTGGGTGCTCGGTCAGGTACTTCTCCACCAAGTCCCGCAGCCCGCCCTTGGGCAGTCGGTCCTTGTCCGTGGGGGCCGTGTCGGCGGGTTCGGAAACCGCAGGAGCTGCTGCCGAAGACGGCTCGGGCTCGGTCGCACCATCCACCGGTGCCGTGTCAGGCGGAAGCATGGTGACGTCGCCGTCGCCGGTGGGCGGGGCGGGCGTGTCGTCGGTGTCGGTGGACGCCTCCGTCGCACCGGGGTCCTCGGCCGTGTCGTCGATGTTGGTGTCGTCGGTCGGCTGTTCGGCGCTGGGCACGGTTGCGTTCGTCCGCGCCTCGTCGGTGTCGGCTGCGGCGGTGTCGCTGGTCGACGGTGCGAGTGACCAGGTGTCGGGGTTGCGCGGACCGTCGCCTGCGGTGCGGATCGCGGTGCCGTCGCGGTCCCAGCGGGCCAGGATCTTCGCGGCGGTCGAACGGCCAACTCCGCCCGCCATCGCCAGTTTGGCGGTCGTGGAGCCGGGATTATCGGTCAGCGCCGCCCGCACCTTGTCCTCTGTGGTCGGTGCGTTCTGCTGACCGGGATCGTCGGCCACGGCGTGCAGGTGCCGGTCGTCGTCGGTAGCGGCAGTGGCGTTTGCGGTGCGGGTCTTGCGGTTCTTACGGGACATGACGAACTCCATGTGCTTGGTGCGGAATGAATGGTCATGCCCCGGCCGGGGCGTTGGCCCGCCGGTGCGCATCCGGTGGTTCGGGCTACACGACTATGGACGCTTCGTCACCGCCTCCATGTCAAGCGATTCGTCAAACAAGACATGTGTCTCGTGTGGACACGCGGTGACGGCTAGCTGGCGCGTTTACGTCGTCCGGCAATTTCCCGCGATGGCTTGACAACATCGGCCCTACGGAGCGTCCATATCGACGTACGCCGGACGGCCATCACCCGCCGTCTGATGCCCGACAACACAGGCGCCGTGCCAATCAGTGCACGCCGAAGCCGGATTGCGAATACGACTATGGCCAACATGGGAAATCCGCGGGACGACCGCTACGATTGGGAGAGGGCGCGCGGACTGATAAGCGCCTTCGGCGAATCCAAAACATTGACGGCGTGGTCGCGAGACTGGCGATGTGTCGTGAGTCGAGAGGCAGTCAGGACCCGCCTAGCGCTCGGATGGGCGCCCGAAGACGCCATCACCCGCGCCAAACACGAAAAGCCTCCGCTCGAATTCACCTACTACGGGCGAACCCTGACCTTGCGGGGATGGGCGGAGCAGAGCGGCATTAAGTACCACACCCTCTATAAGCGGATAGCAAAAAGTGGGATGACCTTCGCTGACGCGCTCGCCAAAGGACCCGACGGATCAGATTTCATGGTCGAAGTGACTGCGTTCGGTGAAACAAGACCGCTCTATCGATGGGCGGTCGACGCTCGCGCGAACTGCAGTACCACAACCTTGCGGAAACGGATACTCGCCGGGTGGGATCCGGAACAAGCGATCATAGAGGAACCGGACTCGCGCAACACGCTCGGCAGCGGCGAACCCCTCGCCGCGTTCGGCGCCCGAATGAGCCTGGAGGACTGGGCGCGCCACGCACATATCCCGGCCGCGACGATCAAAAATCGCATGGACAACCATGACCTTACCCTGGAAGAAGCCCTGCGCTCGCTCTGCTGGACACCGAACCAGTCGGATACGGATGCCGCACAATCGGATCTGTCGTAGGTCGCAACCCTGCCGACAAACACGAGCAGGTTCCGCCATCGGTCACATCGCCGTGCACACACAACACGTGTCTTGTATGGACAGTGGGACGCGACGAGTTTTCCGTACCCCATATGGGTCCGATATAGCCACGTCGTCCCGACCGGCATTGACATCCTCGCGAGGACGAAGCGTCCATGTACGTCGTCAACCACATCCACCCCGCCGATCCCGGCGAACACGAAGGGACGCCCCATGTCCACCGCAACCGATATCACCACCGAGACCGCCAACAACACGGCATCGGCCGTGACATCGCTGGTTGGCGACGACTACCACGACACGGCCGAGCTGTCCCTCGACGAGATCGCCGCTCGGGTCCACACCGACCTCCGCGACGTTCAGGGGGACGGCATGATCCCAGCTGATGCGGCGTGGGCCGTGACCGCCGACGAAACCGGCCCGCAGAACCTGATCCGCATCACCGTGGCCGGGCTGCACCGGACGAACGACAACGGCACGATCGACCCGTCGGCCCGCACGGCGACGCGTAAGGCGGTCAAGGTCGCGTTCGGATTGGCCAGCAACTACAACCGGTTCGAGCTGCAGCCCTATCGCCTGCGGTTCCTGACCGTCATCGGAGCCGTCACCGACGACGGCGCCGGATACGGCACCTACGTCGGCGCGATGGTCCAGGACCTGTAGGCCCAGGAAACCAGCTCGCGACAACGCCTCGCGGACACCCATAGCCCACGGTGGGCCGCCCCGACGGCCCACCGTGGCCCGCCCGAGCCGCGTCCGGCCCGCCAACCCTGGAGAAACCCCATGCCCTACAAGGCTGTCTTGTGGATGCGTGTGACGGTTGATGGCGCCGCTCTCGCCGTCCTCGGCTTGGTCGTGTGGTGCGTGCTGTGTGCCCAGCCCGTGTTGGCGGTCGTGGCGGGCGGGGTGACCGTGCTCGCCGTCGCGACGGCCCGGACCGTGCGCCGAGAGCCCACATGGGCCGTGCACGACCTCGGTGAGGAGCACCGGGAGCTGGTGGCGTTGATCGAGGCCACACCCGCCGGGAGCCTTCTCTACGACCCGGTCGACGACATCGGCCTGATCTGCCACCACGACAGCGACTCGCCCGAACGCATCCTGACCCGCATCACGGGAAGCGACGTCGACGCCATCCACGGCGACAACCGCCCCTGGATCATGGTCGAACGCTTCCGCACCGAACCCGGCCACCCCGCCGTCGTGGCCCACCGCGTCGAACCCCACGCGGTCACCCTCGACGACACCGGGCACATTGTCGGCGCGGCACCGATGGCCGAACCACCCAGCAGGGCCGAGCAACGCGCCGCCGCCGAGGACATGTTCATCAACACCGCAGCCACATTCGCCACCGCACCCGACGTCCGGCTCGTCATCCGGCAACTCCGCAGGGCACAGCCCCTCCCATAGCCGCGACCCCAGGGCCCGCCCCGTTGCCGACGCCACCACCGAGAAGACCCATGCCGCACATCGTGCTCGCGGGCCCGCGACCGCATCCGGCTGGCAACAACAATCAACTATTTCAGGAGAACACCGTGAGCAACCGCAAGAAAACCAAAGTCGATATGCTCATAGTGGCGTTGGATGTCTTCACCGTCGTCGCTTTTGTGGTCGCCCTCGCCTGCTCCGAATGGTTCGCGGCAGCGGTCATCGGCGGACTCCTCGCCCTCGACACGGTTCTGGCGACCGTGATTCGTCGGCGCCGCCGTCGGGCGTAGCACCCACATCGTCGTCTCGGGTCAGGGGTCGATGTGCGAGCCCGCAGTGCGCGTGACCGTGGCGGTAGCGCGTGTGGGCGGCTGTGTCCTCCTGAAACCTTGCAACGAGTGCAAACCCGCTGGGGAAGAAACGTGGATGAATCCGATCTGCCGCGAATGACTCTGGGTGCTGCTCGGCGGGTGTCCACTCAGGACGCGAGGCGAGCTGTGGTCGCCACCTTCCATGACCCGCAATGGACCGCGCCGGTCCGCGATGCGCCTGGCCTGCTGCGCTACCGGCGACACGAGTGCGAACTGCGTGTGCGCACCGCCGACGGCGTGGTGTGCTTCGTCGGGTTCCACCTCGATGACACCACTCACCAGGCGCCCGTGCGCGCGGCACCGCCGCGCCGCCACCGACGACGATCAGGGGGCGCTGGCACGGCCTGGCCCACCACCTGGCGTGAACTGCGCACCCGGCTCCGCGCGGCCGGGTGCCAGCTCTCCCATGGTGGCAAGCACTGGCGCGCACACCTTCCTGACGGACGCACCTACACCTTGCCTGCCACCGCGTCCGACCACCGTGCCCTGCGTAACGCCGCCCACGACCTGATCGCGCTCGGCATCGACATCCGCCGGTCGGATGGACACCGCTGACCTCAGCGCAGGCGCCGCCGCTTCCCTGCCGGACTCGGCGGAGGCGGGTCTCCGGCGCCGCATCGAACGTCCACTTCACCTGGTGGGCCGGGTTGCGCCGAAGTAGTCGTCGCCTGTGGCGCGGTAAGGCGCGATCTTGACTGGTTGCCCCCACGTTGAGGCGTGGACCATGTTCCCGTTGCCGAGGTAGAGCCCGACATGGTGGATGTTGCGGGGAGTGCCGTAGAACACGAGGTCTCCGGGCAGCAGTGGCTCTCCCGCGGCGACAAGGGGGCCCGCGGCATACTGGGCCTGTGCCGTGCGGGGTAAAGATATTCCGGCCGCTGCGTAGGCGGCCTTGGTCAAACCCGAGCAGTCGAATCCATTGTCGCCATTCTGGGGGCCATTGCCGCCCCACACATACGGCAACCCCCTTTGCCCGCACCCGTAATTGATCGCGGTCATCGCGGCGGGCGTGGCCGCCTGGATGTTATTGCAGTCCCCGCTTCCGGCCATCGCGGGCGCCGGTTGGCACCGTACCCCGGACACGGCGGCAACGATCGCGCGCGCCTTGTCCTCGTGCTGGGCGTAGGCGTTCGGGAACCCCGATCCCTGGACTGCTTGCGCGGCGTCGTTGACGCTCATCTTCTGCCAGTTCGGCGTGGCCGTGAGGTGTTCGAAGAATTTTATCGCCGCGTAGGTCGGGGCGGTGATCTGTTGCGGGGTGCCCCAGCCCATCGAGGGCCGTTGCTGGAAGAGCCCGAGCGAGTCGCGGTCGCCGTAGGGCAGGTTGCGCAGCTGGGATTCCTGCATGGCGGCGGCGATCGCGACCACCCAGCCTGGCTCGGGCACACCCCTCTGCTTGCCGACCGCGACGATGGTGGCGGCGTTGCCCATCTGCTCGACGGTCAGGCCCGGCACCGTGCCGGTTGGCGCGCCGTCCGGAGTGCAAGTCAGCGAACCCGACGAGCCGCTGCTGCCGAAGAGGCTGCTGACGACGCCGGCGATCCCGGCGCCGATAAGTAGCGGAATGGCGAGGACCACGGCAGCGACACCGGCCCCGAGTTTGCTTCCCATAGTCGGATCGCTGTCCTTTCCGAGGTGCTCGCAGCGGTGTGGCGAAAAGGGGCCCGCGCAGCCGCCGAGGGAACACGGGGCCTTGCGTCAGTGCATGCCGCGTGCGACGCGGTTCGGCGTGGCCGGCGGCGGGATCGGACTCGGCGGGGGCAGCCGGTACGGCGAGGCTGCCGCGGCGTCACCGGTCTCGCCCTCGCCGTCCTCGGACGTGGTGGGGTCGGTCGGCGGCGCCAGGCCGGGCCAGGCGTCCGCGAGGTCGGCGAGGCTGTACCGCGGGCCAGCGCGATCGGCGCGCGCCGAGGTCAGCGGCAGCCACACCGCCTCGCCCGGGCTCGGGTGCGGCGCGGCGGGGTCGAGCAGGTCGGCCGCCGCGGTGGCCACCGGCACCGCGCGAGGGGCATCGAGTTCGGTGTGGACCCGGGCCAGCGCGGTGCGGGCCCCGGCTTCGCGGCGGGTGGTGGGCAGCCACACCAGCACCGGCGTGGCGATACCGGTGCTCTCGGCCAGCCGCGCGTACCCGCCGAGTTTGCGGCCGACCTTGCTCAGGGATTCGGTGCCGGTGTCGAACTCGAGGAACCACTCCACCTCGCGGACGGAGGTCGCGGCGCCTGTGCGCCAGCGGCCGTAGCCATCCGGGATGACGAGGTCGCCGAAGTGTCTGGCGCAGCGGGATTCCGACCACCACGCCACCACCGCCTCGGTGCTGCGGGTGTGGCGGGTGCGGGCGATGAGCGAGGTGAAGAAGTCGTTGACGCCGACGGTGTGCGCGAGGCGCTGGTTGTGGGCGATGGCCATGGCGCGGTCGTGCCGGTAGCCGAGGTCCTTGACCTCGAGGCCGTGTTCGGCGGCGAGCACGGCGGCCCCGGCGGGGCCGAGGACGTAGTGCATGGGGGCGGACCCGAGCTGCTGGAATGGCTGGAACCTGCTGACAGCGCGCCAGAGGTAGAGGTCGCGCAAACGTTGGCGGGCCGAGCGGCCGGAGGGGAAGGCGGCGTCCTGGATCTGGGCTGTGGTCAGGACCCGGTGCTCGTGCAGCAGGGCCAGCAGCCATTTGTCGCGGTCGGTGAGCCGGGAGGCGAGCATGGCCTGGTGTTCGACCGAACCGGCGGCGCGGGCGGTAGTGCGGCCGGGTAAGTGGCCGCGCAGGGTGTGCTGGCGGGTGGTGGTCGTGATCACGAGCGCTCCTCGACGAGGTGAATGTCGCGAATCGCGGTGGATGCAGAAGATGTGAGTTTGATTCAGAGTGCCGTTTCGTGCTCATAGAATTCATCGGTGCGATCCGGCGCGCATTGCGTGGTAAAATTGCTTGAAGCGTGTCGAAAGGGGTGTCGATGACGAGGGATGACTTCAACCCCTTCACGGATCCTGTTACGCCACATGACCTCCGTCGTATGACCTTGGAGTACGAGGAGTGGGAACGCGGCTGGCGGGACGATGACGGGCGACCGCTCCGCAATAGAGTGTTTCTTGCGATTTGGCGCGAAATTCGATGGCCGTGGTATGGACTTGTCGTCCTGGGTGTGGCATTGCTCGCCGCGCTGACGGTGGTCGGTCTTATCGTCAGTGGTGTTTTCTAACACCGCGCCACCTACGGTCAGACGAGAATCCGCCCACGTCGGGCGGACGGGGCACCGTGCGGTCGTGTGCTTCGCCGAATAGCGCATGTCGCGAATACTGTCCCTCCACCGGTAGTCAACAGGGTGTGGATAAGGGCTGTGGGTAACCCGGAACTCAGTTACGGGCGGGTGCGGCGTGGGTCGGTCTTGGGTGGCCGGGTCGGCGGAACTCGTCGCCCGGTCGGCGCGGGCCGTGTCGCGGTGGCGGGCGCGCCGACGTGGGTTGGCGCGTCACCGTGCGCGGTGTTGTGCGCGCGGCGCTGGGCGCGCAGCGCGGAACGAATTTCGCGTGCCCGCCCGGGAATGGGGTCGGGCAGGGGGGTGGTGGTCATGGTGAAGGGCTCGGTTTCCTCGCCGCGCACGACCAGCCGGGTGGCGGTGTGGTAGACGCCGAGGTGGGACAGGTCGTGATCGGACAGCCGCGGTGCGGTGTGGCGGGCGAGTTCGCGGGCGTCCTCGGGGCTGGCGGAGTAGATGATCTTGTTTCGGGCGTTGGTGGAGATGCCTTCCTTCAGTTCTTTCGATAGCTGGCCGAGGTGCTGGTGGGCCAGGATGAATCCGTTCCGGAACGCGCGGGATTCGGCCAGCATGTCTTCCATGGGGTAGGGGAGATTCAGGAAGTTGTGGCATTCGTCTATCACGGTGTGCGCGTCGGGGCGCAGGCGCTGCGGGACGCGGGCGCGGGCGGTGGTGGCCTGCCAGGTGCGTGCCACGACCAGGGAGCCGACCAGCCGCGTCGTTTCTTCCCCGAGGGAGCCTTTGGGGATGCGGACCAGGCAGATCCCGCCCTCGTTGAGCACGTGGGCCATGTCCACTGTGGAGCGTCCTCCGGCGATGGCTTCTTTCACGAAGGGGCGTAACAGGAACGCCCGGAGTTTGTTCATCAGCGGCGAGATCACCTGCGAGCGACTGGAGTCGGTGAGGCCGTCGTACCACTCCCAGAATCCGTGCAGGACCGGGTCGGTGAGCCCGGCGGTGATGCGGGACCGGAACGCCTCGCTGACAAGCAGTTTCGGCAGGTCCGCGAGAGTGGGCACGCCTTCTTGCGCCCGCAGCGTCAGGCAGGCGGCGCGCATGAGGTCGTCGGTGCGCGGGCCCCAGAACGCCGAGTACACCCTGCGGAAGACGGAGACGAGGTTGTCGACCTCCCGGTCGGTTTCCCCGCCCTCCAACGGATTCAGGACGGGCGGACGGTGCCGGGAGTCGGCGTCGAACAGCACCACTCTGTCGGCCGCGCTGCGCGGGATCCGGCTGAGGATGTCGGTGACCAAGTCTCCCTTCGGGTCGACCAGGACGACGCCGCGGTTGTTGTCCACGTCGTCGAGGATGATGGTGCCCAGCAAGGTCGACTTCCCCGAGCCGGTCGCCCCGACCACCTGCGTGTGATAACGCGCGTCGGCGACCCGCAGGCCGACCGGCCGGGCATGGCCGGCGTCCGAGTGTCCCAGCGGTATCACGTCCGGTCCTGGCGCGGCGATCCCGGGCGGTGGGGCGACGGCCTTGGCTCCGGCGCGTTCGACGCCGGGGATTTCGGCGTCGACCGGGAGGTGCGCGATCGCCGCCAGTTCCGGCACCGACAGCAGGTCGCCGCGGTCGAGGCGCCGGTCGGCGAGGGCGTGGGCGGGGTGGCGCAGGCGGGTGCGGGTGTAGTGGTTGTGGTCGGTGTAGGCGGCGAACGCGGCGGCCAGCGCGTGCGCCCGTCCCCGCGCGGTGTCGCGGGCCTGACGCGCCAGCGCGTCGGCCGCGTCGGCGGGCAGGTCGGCGGCCACGGCGTAGCGCACGACGGTCTCGTACTGCGAACCGCGCTGTTTGCCCACGATGGCCTTGTTCTGGGCGGAATATTCCAGCGACAGCTGCGGGTCCTGGCTGATTCGCCGCGAGTCTGAGGTCCGCCCGCCGCGGGTGGCGTTGGTGCCCGGCGTGATCACGTCGAGGAGTCGCCCACCGAGGCGACCGGATGAGCCGTGGTGCACGCGGCGGGCGGCGCGGCGGGCCTGGGCGACGCGGCGGCCGGTGACCGGCCGGGCGAGGATCTGCACGCAGGCACGCTCGTCGCGGCCGAGACCCACCGGCGCGCCGAGCAGCCCGCGGATCGGGTCGGCGTCGAACGCGGTGCGGATCGGCAGTGCCTCGGAGCGGGCGAGGCGCAGCTGCCCGCCGACGGTGATCCGCCGCCGCCCGGGCTCCAGCGCGGGGAACGGGGAAGCGGCGGGGCTGGTGCGGGTGTGGGAGCCGGGCCAGGCGGCCTCGACCGCTCGTTCCACTAAGGACGGTGGGATGACGCCGGGCACCCAGAACTGCACGGTGACGCCGTGTTCGCCGAACACGTACTCCATCGCCAGATGCGGCTGGCCGGCCCACAGCCGTCGCCAGGCGGGGCGTAAGAGTCCGATGAGGTTGGACCAGACCGCGGCGCCACCGGCGGGATCGACGGTGGGTGGGGCGAGCACGGTGATCCGGCGAGCATCGACCCGCAGCGCGGCCTGGCGACGAGCGCGCCACCAGTGGCGCGCCACGATCGAACCCGCCACCGTCACGGCCAGGACCGGCACGACGACCGGTCCCCACGCCAGCGCCCACTCGCGCAGCGCGGCGAGCAGGGTGGCGGTGGTGCCACCCGGGTCGCGCAGGTAGTCACCGAACCAGTTCTGGATCACCGGCGATGCCGCGTCGCGGGTAGCCATGGCGGAACTCCCTTCCGGGAAACGTCGTGCGAGACAAGAAAAAGAGCGGAGCCGGGGCCGGTCACGCGGGATCGAGGTCGACCTGTCCCGCGTCGTCGAACCCGTCACCGTCGAGCTCCGCGTCGGTGCCCAGGGCGACGGCGTCGAAGGAGGCGGCGGTGTCGGCGGGCCCGAGGTCGACGTAGGCGTCGGCGAGACCGTGGTCGGTGGCGTCGGGGTCTTCGTCGGCGAACCGGGCGAGTTCGGCAGGATCGGTGGTGACCAGGAAGTTCTCCGTGGGCGAGGCCAGTGACTGGAACGCCACTCTGTGCATCCCCGAGCTGAGAAGGCCCTGGCCGCGCTCGGCGGAGAGCAGGAACTGCCGCTCTCCGGCGGAGAGGTCGAAGGCCTCGGCGATCTCGTCGATGACTTGGGGTGCCTGACTCAGCAGCACCTGGGTGTCCGCGTTGGACACGATGGCTTTGCCCAGTTCGCTGCCGAGCACGTCGGCGATGTCTTGCGTCGACACGGTGAGCCCGCACCAATATTTGCGAGCGGCCTTGGCCATGCGGAACAAGAACTTCGCGCCCTCGGGCTGTTGCATCAGCAGCCACGCCTCGTCGACCACCACCAGCCGGGGACGGCGGTAGGCGGGGTTGGACACGCGGCGCCAGACGGCGTCGAGCACGAGCAGGGTGCCGATCGCGCGCAGCTCATCGGGCAGATCCCGCAGGGAAAACACCACAAGGTGCCCGTCCGGGGCGGCGGTGGTGGGCCCGTCGAAGAGATCGGCGAACGACCCGTCGACGAACGGATGCAGCCGGGCGGCCAGGTCGGCGGCCACCGCGTCGCCACCGTCGCCGGAGGCGGCGAGCACGTCGCGCAGGTCGCATAGCAGCGGCGCCGGGCGTGTCCAGGTCCGGGCGTCGTCGGTGATGCCCGCGCGGTGGTAGGTGGTGGTGATCGCGGTGTCGAGCACGGCCCGCTCGGCCGCGGTGACCTCGGCACCGAACAGCACCGACAGGACGGTGTGCAGGAACAGGCTGCGCCGTTTGAGCGCGTCCCGCGGGGCGGTGCGGTGCCCGCGTGCGTCGGTGTGCACGGGCAGGTCGAACGGGTTCAGCCGGACTCCGCCCGCGCCGAGGTGCACGTAGGTGCCGCCGACCTGGGAAGCCAGGCGCGCGTACTCGTCCTCGGGGTCGATGACGAACGCCTGCACTCCGTCTCCGGCCCAGCCGCTCTCGTCGTCGCCGAGGGAGCGGTAGAGGCTGCGCAGGGTCTCGAGTTTGACGAGATACGACTTGCCCGCACCGGAGCGTCCTAACACGACGGTGTTGTAGTTGTCGCAGGCGAACCGGTCCCAATGCACCAACCCGGCCGAGCCGACGTTGTAGCCGTAGAGGACCCCGGACGGTGCCGAGGTGGTCGGGTCGGTCGGCGGCAGATCCGGCGAGGTGAACGGATACGCCGCGCTGACCGCCGCGGTGTCGAACGTCCTCTTCAACCCCAGCGGATCCAGCCCGAGTGGCAGGGTGGTCACCCAGCCCTGCAACGCCCGGTAGGTCGCGGGTTTCGCGTCGAGCAATAGCGACGCGCACAGCGACCGCAGCGCCGAGACTTCCTCGGCGAGCGCTTTCTCGTCCGGGGCGTGCACGGTCAGGTACAGGCCGAACTTGAAGAGTTTCCCGTCGCCACGGGCGATGCGCCGGGATAGGTCGGCGGCGTCCTCGGCGGCGGCGTCGAGATCCGGGTCGTCGAGCCGGTCATTCCGCGCGGTGTGCCGCCTGCTGGATTCGAGTTTGGCGCGTTGCTTGCGCAGTCCGCTGGCGGCGGTGGCCGGATCGATCGGCACCACGTGCACCGAGACATCCAACCGGGCCGGGTAGGTCAGCAGCGGCGCGAGAAAGCCGGGGTAGACCTCCTGCGGATACCCGGTGACCCCGAAGCTGGCGACGAACTCGTTGCCGACCTCGAGGTGCCGGGCCGACACCGACAGCGCGTCCGGGGTGAACGCTCCCGCCGACCCGGGCCGGGCCGCCGGGGCGTGGTTTCTGGTGCGTGCCATGGGATGTCTACCTACTTTCGATCTGTCGGGTAGGCCCCCCGCATTGCTGCGGGGGAGCCCCCCTCAGAACCGGACGTGCACCTTTCGGCGCATCCGGCTCAAGCAGGTCCCAAGGACCGTGCGGAAGAGAGCTCCAGGGGGCCACGCTGACTGCCGGTTGCGTGGTGACTGTGGTGGCAGTCGGCGTGGATGAGCATGGGAGATTGCGCATGGTGTCCTCCGGTTGATCGGTAGATCAGGCTGTCCGTGGCGCGGGTGCGGTGTAGTGCCGTGAACCAATTCGCCCAGTCGCGTACTGAGTCCGGTTCGTAGCCCGCGCCCGCGATGAGGTCCAGCCCGCAGAGTGGGCAGAGCCCTTTCTGTTTCGCAGCAAGGCTGACGTGGAATTGCCCGTCTGCCTGTGGGTGCCTGCGTTTCCGTGTCCGCGCGGCCCAGTAATCCGTCAGGCTCGGGTCGTCTTTGGACGCCGTTCCCTTGACCGGGATGTGCCGTTGAATGACGGTCCACACGAACTTGTACAGGTACCGTCCACTGTGATGATCGCCGAACACCCAGTGGTCGTCGCGCCGGGAATGGAAGCGCCCGAAGTACCGGTCCTTGGTCCATGACCGGCTTTTCCGGGGATGCCGCCGCAGGGCCCATCTCCATGTCCTGTGCCACACGTAGTGGTCCAGGTCGGCGAAGATCTCCTTGGCTACCGCACCGCGGTAGTAGGTGGCCCAGCCCTTGATCAAGGGATTGAGACGCCGGATCAGCAGCTCCGTGGTCGGGCTCTGCTCGACGATCCGGCGGATCTTGTCCTTGACCCGTTTCACCGCCTCGGCGCTGGGCTTGATGAGCGTCTTCGGGCCGTACTTCCTCACGTTGAAGCCGAGGAAGTCGAATCCATCCTCCAGCCGGACGATTCGTGTCTTGTCCGGATGGATGGTCAGCCCGCGTGGCTCCAGCCACTCGGCCAGATTCTCCTTGACCTGTTCGGCCTCGGTCTTCGAGGTGCAGAACACCACGAAGTCGTCGGCGTAGCGGACCAGGAGCGGCACCTGGGCCCTCTGCCTTTCGGTGAGGGTGTCCAGGTCGCCGATGGCGGTTCCCATGCCGTGCAAGGCGATGTTCAGCAGGAGCGGGCTGATGACCCCGCCCTGAGGCGTTCCCTCCTCCGTGGGCGCGAATCGCCCGTCCTGCATCACACCGGCCTTCAACCACCGGAGGATTGCCCCGGCTGCGGGGAAACCTCCGACGGCGTCCATCAGGCGGGTGTGGTCGATCCTGTCGAAAGCGCCGGCCAGATCCGCGTCGAGGACCCACGTGCGGCGAGTGTTGCTGCGCGCCGTGAGCCGGAAGATCTTCTCGATCGCGTCGTGACAGCCGCGTCCAGGACGAAAACCGTAGTTCTTGCCCTCGAACCGCGCTTCCCATTCAGGTTCCAGGGCGTTCTTCACCCTGGCCTGCTGCGCCCGGTCCCGGATCGTCGGGATGCCGAGCGGACGAGTTTTCCCACCAGCCTTCGGGATGTGCACTCGCCGTACCGGCCTGACGTCGGTGGCGGGCTCGTCGGCGAGTGTCCTCGCCAACCTTCCCCGCTCCTGTGCCGTCAGAGCCCTCGCCCCGTCGATGCCGGGAGTACGGCGCCCTGCGCTCAGCTGCGTGACCCGGCGAACACTCACGAGAGTGTTCGCGCGGGAGCGCAGCATGAGCTTCTGGAGATTCCGGACCTTCTTCAGGTCCCCTTCCTGCGCGGCCGTGAAGATCCGTTGCCTCAGTCGCCGTACGTCCCGCTCGGCCTGCGCCCAGTTGATGCTGTGCCAGGCTTGCGCGTCGCCCGTGGCCTCGTTCAACGGAGGCACCGCCATGTCGGCTACCGCGTCCACGTTGTTCCCTTCCGTCGTCTAACTCGGCTGCTGGTAATGACTTCTGTGTGCTCGGTTGTCCTCACGGACCCACCAGACCCGCGTGGGCTCCCTTTCGGGCCCGGCCACCATGGGCCGGTATCCGCCGGGTTATGCGCAGCGGCTGAGGTGCCGGGTGCTGCGGTTTCCCCTGGGCTTTCGCCCCAGCGGCGTTCGCTTCTCGGGTCTTCCTGTTCCCGCAAGGGAGTTCTGCCGTGGTTGCCCGTGGCTTACCGAAACGCATCCGCTTCGGACCCTTACGGGGTTTCGCTGTTCCGCTCCTTCCAGATACGACCTGCGAGGACGTCCCCTATACCCCGGACCCGGTGGTGATCACGCCGTCCGATAGACGACTCGGACGGCCACGTGGGCTTCTCAACCCGGTGGGCCATTAACCGCCGATTGCTTGCCATGACGCGGTCTGACTATGACGAGGCTTCATCAGGGATTCACTGGTGTTCGTCCGTCAGGTCTTCTCCCCACCCCGTGGCTCCGCCATGGCTCGGCAGTGCCCTTCGGGCTTTCCGGGAGGCTTCTCCCCACGCCGTTACCAGCGCAGTTCGCTCCCTGGGAGACCGGCTCAGTGATCACTTAGCCGGAGCGACAGTCCACCTCCTTCTTGTCGCCACTGGTTGGAGCGGCTTTTCAGCTCGCACCGTCGTCGTAGTCCCAGTCCTCGTCGTCGGACAGCCACGGCCCCGCCGCCTGCGAGCGGCCGGAGCGCGACGGCCCAGGGCGTGGCGGCTTCGGGCGTGCGGGCTCGGGTCCGCGAGCCGACGGACGGGAGGGGGGCGTCGCCGGAGCGCGGCGCGCGGATGACGGCGCGGCGGCCGTTCGTGTCGGCCGGGCCGGGAGGGATTCCGTCGCGAGGTCGGTGTCGTCGGGGCCGTAGAGGTCGGTGAAGGTGGTGGTGGCGGTGACGACCTCGTCGGCTCCGGCCAGCCCCGTGGTGGACGGTGGCAGGAAGGTGTCGGGGTTGCACGCCGCCGCCAGCACCCCGGTCGCGGCGGCGGCGTCAAGCGGGGTGGCCACGATCCCGGCGGGAGTGAGCAGTTCGATGGCCTCACCGAGGCGCCGCACCAGCCGTTGCTCGGCCGCCTGCCGCACTCCCTCATCCACCGGCTGCTCGCCGTCGCCGCGGTGGCGTCGCCACGGCAGCACGCTCGACGCGGCGGCGGGTGCCGGCCCGGTACGCAGCGGCTCGCGCAACACGAGCAGCACCTGGCGGCGCAGCAGATCCGCGTGCGCGGTGAGCTCGGCGAGGTAGTCGGCGTGGTCTCGCGCGGCGGCTTCCAGCGCCGGGTGGGGGAGCCCGCCGGCACGGGCCCGCAGGTCCACGATCTGGGGTGCGAGGTCGAGGCGTTCGGCGCGGACCAGGATCTGCACCGGCGCGGTCAGGGAGTGCAGGTAACGGGCGAAGGACGCGACGAGCGCCTCCTGCTCCCCGGCCGTGCGCAAGGAGAAGTTCACCGTCGAGCAGACGGCGATGACCGCGAGCCCGTCGGTGCCGAGGTCGACGACCCCGGCCTGCGCGCCGGTGTCGGTCACACCGCTGGCCGGGAGTTCCAGCGGTGCCGGGGACACCGGCTCGGCCCCCGCTGCCGGGTGCCGTCCACGGCGGCCTCGCGTGCGGGGGCCGGGTTGCTGGGCGGTCAGCCAGGCCGGGGCCGCGCGCACGCCTTCGGGCGCGGCGACCCGGTGCCGCGGGGACAGGTGCTGGCGGATCGCGGCGAGGGCGAGCTTGTCCAGGGGCAGCCCGTCACGCCGCCCAAGCGCTAGCACGGTGACCGTGATCCCGACCGGGATGGCGATGATGAGGAACACCGGCAGCGGCACGAACGCGCGGGTGGCCGAGTAGAGGCCGTAGAGCCCGAGTCCGGCGACGCCGAGGATCGCGAGTTGCCGGGCGGTCAGCGGGCCGAGTACCCGGTCCGGGCGGTCGACGTCGGCGGGCACGCGCACGGGAGAAGTCATGGCGACTAGTCCTCACTTCTTCTTCGGGCCCCGCCGGGCGGGCAGGTCCAAAGGCAGGGGCAGCTGCGTTCCGGCGCGCCCCTTCGGCGGCGAGGCGCCCGCGTCCTTGGCCGGTGGCGGCGGTGTGGGCTTGGGCTGGCGCCGGACTCCGAGCGGCAGCGGGTACTGGCCCGAGGCCAGCGGCCGGTTGCCGGTGTAGGCATCCCGCGTCGGGCGGCGCGGGGCGCGGGCGGCGCGGTTGATCCGCCCGGACGGGGTGATCAGCCCCGGGCCGGTCTGCCGCGGCGGGCTGGCCGGTGCGGAGTTGGCGGCCTCGTCGGCCAGCGTCCGCCGAGGCGCGCGCGGTGGCGCGGGACGCAGATGGATCGGCAGCATCCCGGTGTTCGGCGCCACCAGTGCGTGGGGCAGGTGCGCGGGAGGACGGGCGTTGCGGTTGATCCGCCCATCGGTGGTGAGCAACCCGGGCTGCGGCACTGGAGGCGGCATCCCGCCGCTTCGCCCGGCGGCCTCGTCGGCCAGCGACCGCCGCCCGATCCGATCGGGGTCGCGCCGCGTGGTGATCGGCAACCCGAGCTGATCACGCGGCAGCGCGCCGGGCAGCGAGTCCGGCGGCAGCGCCCGCGGGTTGGCCGCCACTCCACGCTCGTCCCCGGACCCGCTCGCGGTGAACAGCGACATCTGCCCAGGACCGGGGCGCCGGTCCGTCCCGTATCCGGTGCCCGGCAGCTCGCCGAGGCGCGGGGACCGACGCGGCGCGGGCAGCGTGCGGCGGACCCGCATCGGCAGCATGAACTGACCCGAGCGCGTGGACGGCGGATCCGCCGGAGCACCACCGTCGCCGCTTCGCATGCGGAGCCCGCCGCTCTTGCCGCCTTTGCCGCCGAACAGGGAGCTGACGCCGCCGAGCAGACCCATCGCCTTGTAGGCGATCGCGCCGCGCACCAGCGAGCCGAGCATCGACCGGCGCCCACTGCCGCGCAGCGGGGACAGGCACCAGAACGGGATCTTGATCTCCACCCACACCAGCGCCACGCACGCCAGCAGGGTGACCAGCCCGGAGGCGGAGACGCCGAACACGGTGAACCCGCCGGGGGCCAGGAAGACCCGCAGCTGCACGACCAGCACCAGGGACTGGCCGATCTGGATCGCCAGCACGCCACCGAAGGCTTTCCACCACGCCTGGGCCACGCCCTCGGTGTGCGGGAGGGCGTGCCACATCAGCGCGATCGGGGCGGCGGCGATCAGCAGGATCGTCACGATCACCCGCACGATGAACGTGATCAGCAGGATCACGATCATCACCACGAGCGCCAGGCCGATGAAGACCAGCCAGCCTTGCCCGCCGTTGAGGACGCCGAGAACCATCCCGGTCAGCGCCTTGCTCGCGGCCTCGGGGCTGACGCCCTCGCCCATCACCGCCTGGGCGAGGGCGTTAGCGATCTGGATCGCCTTGGTGGCGATGAACAGCGACAGGGTTCCGGCGAGGAACCCGACGACGAGGCGGGGTGCGATCTCTTTGATGGTGTAGCGGGTCTGCAGGGTCTCGTAGCCCATGAGAAGCATCCCGGCGACCACGACGAGGATCACGTAGACGGTGAGCAGGATCTGCCACGACTGGGTCCACAACTGCCCGACGCCGGGCAGCGCGCCCGGCTCCGGGGTAGTCAGCAAGGTCTTGCCGAGCAGGTCCAGCAGCGGGTTGAGCGCGGTGGTCACGACGGTGCGGAAGAAGCTGTCGATGCCCTCGGTGACGCAGGCGAGCGGGTCGGTGATGCCGCACTTGTCGGGCGGCTTACCGGTGCCCGTCCCCGGTGCCGGAGTCTGCCCCGGCCCGCGGGGGTCGAGCGGGCTCGGCTGCGGAATGCAGTTCGGCCCGTCACACGGCGCGGGTGCCGAGGTGGTCGGCGGGCCGAAGGGAGCGCACTCGGGCATCACGGCACCCGGGAAGCACGACACCGGCGGCTGCGACGGCGGAACGAGCGGACTGCTCGGCGGTCCCGAGGGCTTCGGCGGCCGCGTATTGCCCGGCAGCAGGCACGCGGGATCAGCCGAGCCGGGACCACAGTCCGGCTGCGGCACCGTCGGCAACGGCAACACCGGCGGTTGCACGGGCACCAGCGGCGCCGCCGCTGCCACGGGCGCGGGTGCGGCCGAGGCGGTGAGCGCGATTCCGGCGAGGGCCGCCAGCAGCGGCACCACCACCGCGAGAACACGGGCCCAGCGACGTGGGGGCATCCACCGGGCCCCACCGCCGTGTGCGCGACAGCGCCTCGCGGTGCCCGTCGGTGGACCGGCCATGAGCCGCTCGTCGCGGCCGGGCCCGGTGCTCGCGCGCGTACTGTCACGGCCCGAATCGGTGGCCCGGGCCGGACGCGCGATCGGCGTCGTCGCGTGGTGCCGGGCGGGGTCGCGTGGGCGGGCGGAGCGCGTGTGGCGATGTGCGGTCATGGCTCACACCCCGCCGACGATGCCCTTGAGAATTTCGACCACGAGCGGGGCGAGCGCGGCGAGCCCGAAGCCGATCAATCCCGCTTTAAACGCGCCTTTGGCCTTCTCGATCTCCCCGGGGTCGCCTCCGGCCATCAGGTACCGCAGCCCGCCGATGGTCACGAACACCACGGTGACCAACCCGAGGAGCCCCAGGATCCAGTTGCGGATGTTGTTCAGAACGTCGTCGACCGTGCGGGCGAGCGCGACAA
Source organism: Amycolatopsis sp. NPDC059021 (assembly GCF_042739895.1). Classification (NCBI taxonomy): domain Bacteria; kingdom Bacillati; phylum Actinomycetota; class Actinomycetes; order Pseudonocardiales; family Pseudonocardiaceae; genus Amycolatopsis; species Amycolatopsis sp. NPDC059021. Next base: position 43,060 of record NZ_JBHYIQ010000057.1, on the reverse strand, counting down.
TCTGGACCGTCTCCGCCCGCGCGACCGAGGACATCAGCAACACCCCGGTGGCGACGAGCCACCCGATCAGCAGCACGAGCCGGCGGCGGCGGCGCGCACCTCGCCGCGGCGGCGTGGGCGCAGGGGTGATGTCGGCCGCACCCGCGCAGCGGCTCCCGGCGTGGTGCGCAGCTGTGGTCGCGGACCAGGGATGCCTCGGACGCGGTCGCGGCGTGGGGGCAGGGGAGCCGGGACGGCGGCGCAGTGCCGCACGGCGCCGGGTCGTCGGGTGTGGACGATGACGATGGCGTAGTGGTGTCGGTCGCATCAGCGGACCTCCCGGCTGGTGCGCGCGGCCGGACCGGGGCGGGTGCGGCGGGCGCGGGAACGGCGGTCTGCGGGCAGGCGGGTCCCGCGCTCACTAACTCCGGATTTCGGGCCGTTTCGGGACACGGGAGCGCGCAGCTTTTTCGCCGACGCGGCTTGCGCCCTGGTCACGTTGCGTAGCCGGGTGCGGTGCGTGGGTCCGGGCTTCGCGACCGGAGGCGGCGCGCTGTCGCCGGGCGGGGCACCGTGCTCCGGCGTGGCGTCGGCGACGCCGTCGGTAGCGCTGTCGGTCAGGTAGGCGGTCAGCCGTGCCTCGGCTCGGTGGCGGGTGTGTTTCGCGGTGTCGTAGGACTGGCCGCGGGCGTGTGCGGCTTCGGCCAGCGCGACGTCGCCGACGCGGGTCGCGGAGATGAGTTCCGCCTCGCTGCCGGTGATGACGCCCGCCTCGACCGCGGCGGCCAGGACGAGGTCCGGGTGTCCGCTGGGCCGCGGCGGAGGCGCGGAGCGGGAAGCGAGCTCCTCGTGTGGGACCGGGCGCTCCAGCATCTCGCGCAGGGCCTGTTCGCCCGCGCGGTACGCGGTCCACCGCAGCCGCACCAGCACCGCCCGCCGACCCAGATCGACGTCGTGCAGTCCCTCCAGGAACCCGGCCAGGATCGCGGCGTGGATGTCCTCGCGGTCTGCGGCATTCAGGCCGCGAGTGAGCGTGCGCGCGGCGGGCAGCAGGACCGGCAGCGCCAGACCGGTGCAGGCCACCGTCCACTTCCCGCCCTCGGCGCGGGACAGGCTGACCAGATGGCGCCACGCCGCGTCCCGCGTGTCCTGACTGCACGACGGTGACAACAGCACCGTGCCCAGCTCGTCCAGGGCCAGCAGCCGAGGTGGCACGCCGGTGATGTCCCGGCCGTCGACCGAGAGCGGCGCCGGCCCGGCCACCAGCCACTCGAAGCTGGTCCAGGCGGTGTCGAAGACGTTCGCGTCCTCGACAAGAGCCGGCTTGGAACGAATGAAGAAAACGGGGTCTTTCGTTTCTGTCTCAGACAACGACAAGTCCATGGCGGAACTCCCCGGGGGCAATCGGCATTGGTGAGCCACCAGGAAGCCGTGTGCGCCGCCTCAAAACCGCACCAAAGCCGCCTCGCGGGCGCGACAAAAGCGCCTCAAACTCTTGGTGCGCGTACGGACGGGTCGACTAGCCAACTGCTGAAAGCAGCCTTCCGTTGTCGGTTGAGGCACCCGAAAGTAGGTACTTGAGCAGCTAAAAAACTCGCCGCTGCCCTCGCGGCGATCGGGTAGCGCCTCAGATGCTCTGCGTGTTGGCGGGCGTTGAGGCGCTTGCCGTGGGAAGTCTCGAAAAATTCTGGCCGATGCGGGTTCGTGCGACGCGAGTTCGCCGTGTTTTCCGAGTTGCTGCAGGGGTTTCGTCTCAGTCGCTCGTCTCTTCGTTGGCCCGTGGCGAGAAATTGCAAAATTTTCGGGACACGTCGTGTCCCGAACGGCCCTGTTTTTCGGAGTTAGGGGATGACAGCAAGCAAGGCCCTGGGCTCACGCGGCCCGGTGTCGTTTCATCCTGGAGGGCCGCACATGACCCAGCGCTCGCAGTCCCCGGACGGTCGTCCCGGTCGCCGGTCAGACTCGACTCGCCCGCCGCGTACGCGGCGCGGGGGCGACCGCGCTCCCTACCCCGGAGCCCGCGCTCGCGCCACCGGTGCGGGTGCCCGACCGATCCGTGCGACCTCCCGTCCCGAGAGCACGACGGCGCCGTCGCGCCGGCGTGCGACGCCGACCGCGCCGACTCCGGCGACGGTATGGACGTGCGGAGGCGAACCGGTCGACGCCCACGCGGCGTGGCCGGTGCCGATCGTGGAGACCATCACGGCGGCGTTCACCGCCTCCGGTGCGCACGTCGTCCTCGTCGACATCGACACGGCCACGCGCACCGGTGCCGACCGCGCCACACCGACAGGCGACGCGTCGGCGGTGGTGGCGGCGCGGGAGGCGGTGCGCGCCCTCGACCGCACCGCCGAGACGCTCACTCTCGACCCGCGCACGCCCGTGCCCGCCGCGTCGTCGCGGCCGTTCTGGGCCGACCTCGTCACCGACTCCGCCGACCCGTTCGCGGCCCTCGCCAGCACACCGTCGCGCCCGGCGCGCACCGGAGCTCTCGCGGGTGCGGACGCGCTCGAATCGGGCGCCGGTGCGCGGGCGGATCTGGTGCTCGTGTCGTTGCCCGCGCGTGCCACCGAGTCGGTGTCGCTGGACCGGATCGCGCTGCTGGCGGCGCACCGGTTGCGCCAGGGCGGCATCTTCGCGGTGTATACGCACAGTGACTGGATGCGGGAGCGGTTGGCCGACCCGACCGGCGCGATCGTGGCCGCCGCGCAACACGCCGATCTGCTCTACCTCCAGCACATCGTCGCCCTGCACACCCCCATCGAGAAGGGGCGTCTGCACGCCGCGCCGAGCGCGACCGTGACCGCCGAGTACGACCGCGCCCGGCACCGCGCGACGGTGCGCGGACTGCCCGCTCCGCACCTGCGCGCGCACGGCGATGTCCTCGCCTTCGCGCAACCTGCCGACCCTGCCGCGCCGCCACCCGACACCGGTCCGGCGATCACCGCGCCCGGCACCGGAGACCACCGGTGACTCCGCGCGTGCCGCGTTCACCCGCGCCCCGGTCGGGCGTTCCCACATCCGCGAAAGGCATCACGCTCATGTCCCACCAGCGCCCCTCGGTGTCGAGTACCGCCGTCGTGAACGGCTCCTCCTCCCACGGCGGTGACGACCTGACCGTGCCGATCTCGCGCGCCTTCATTGACGCCCTCGACACCGCCGGAGAAGTCAGCGCGGAGCTGCCGAGCACCCCGGCCGGAAACGTCCCGGCCGGCCCGACCAGCGTTGCTGACGCGGGCGAGCTGCCGTTGTCGGTGTGGGCGACCGCGCAGACCTCCCCGGCCGCGCAGCGCAAGGGCCGCTACGTGCCCGACTCGACCGCGCACCCGGCGAAGATGCTCCCGGCCGTCGCCGCGCACGCCATCGGCCACTACACCCGGCCCGGGGAACTGGTCTTCGACCCGATGGCCGGATCCGGCACCACCCTGGTCGAGGCGATCGACGCCGGGCGCCGCGCGGTCGGCGTGGAGTACGAACCGCACTGGGTCGCCGTCGCTCAGGCGAACCTCGACCTGGCCCGGCAACGCGGGCACGACCACGACGCGGAGATCGTGCGCGGCGACGCCCGTCAGCTGCCGTTCCTGCTGCCCGAGAAATACCGGGGGCAGGTCGCGCTGATTGTCACCTCGCCGCCCTACGGACCGTCCACCCACGGGCAGGTCGTCACCGCCGACACGGACTCGCCGGACGGGAAGGTGCACAAGTACCACCACCGCTACGGCAACCTTTTCGACCGTGGCAACCTGGCCAACGTCGGCCACCACCGGCTGCTGGCGGGGTTCACCCGCATCCTGACCGGCTGCGCGGCCGTGTTGCGCCCCGGCGGGCACGTCGCCATCACCGTGCGGCCGTGGCGGGAGCACTCCGAACTGATCGACCTGCCCTCGCAGATCATCGCCTGCGGCCAGGCCGCCGGACTGGTACCGGTCGAACGCTGCGTCGCCCTGCTGGCCCGGGTCGCCGACCGCGAGCTGGTCGCCCGCGGCAGCTTCTTCCAACGCGACTTCATTCGCAAACAACGCGAGCAGGGCCTGCCACTGCATCTGATTTCGCACGAGGACGTGGTCGTGCTGCGCCGCCCGCCCGCGCCCGAGACCCCGGGCGAACGCCCACGTCCCCAGCCCGCATCCGGCCCCTGGGCGAGGCGCCCGCCGGTGGCGCGGGTGCGAGACGAGTACGCGGCGATCGGGCCCGGGCGGTGGAGGGCGTGAGCGCGCGCGTGCGTTGCCCGGACTGCGGCTGGCACGCCCACTACCAGCGCCCCGCCGCGGCCCGCCGTGCCGCCGCCCGGCACCGGTGCGGCGCGCCGGAACACCCAGCGCCGCGACCGGAGGGCGGTGGGCGGGCGTGACCGCGCTGACGACGGCGGCTCCCACGCCCGCGCCGACGGACGATCGGCAAGCCCGGCGCGCAGCACACTGGGGCGCACCGGTCGGGGGAGCGATCGCGGCTGCTGGCTATCTGGCGTCGGTCGTCGCCGCGAACTGGGCCGGCACCCAGCTGCTGACGGTGGGCTGCCTGGCTATCCCCCTCGGCTCCTGTGTAGCGGGGATGGCGTTCACCGCACGCGACGTGCTGCACGAGGCCTTCGGCGCGGTGGGCGTGGCCGTGGCGATCACGGCGGGAACGGTGGCGTCGATCGCCGTGGCCTCGCCGCGGATCGCGTGCGCCAGCGCGGCGGCGTTCCTGCTCTCCGAGCTCACCGACTCCTGGCTGTATCACCGGCTGCGCTCACGCGGGCCGACGGTGGCGGTCGCGAGCTCGAACCTCGGTGGCCTGCTCGCCGACAGCGCCCTGTTCGTGCCGTGCGCGTTCGGGTCGCTGACCCTGCTGCCCGGCCAGCTCGCGGGCAAGGCGCTGGCCACCGTGGCCGCGGTCGGGATCACCGCAGCGGTGTCCCGATGCCGGGAGGGCCAATGGTGACGTTCTACCTAGGCACCCATCAACCGGCCTGGCTGGCGCGTGGTCTCGGGGTGCCGCTTCTCGTGTCGCACCGGCGCCTGGCCGAGCGCCGCACCCTGCCCCGCGCGACCGGCACGTGGGCCCTGGACTCGGGCGGCTTCACCGAACTGTCGCTCCACGGGCGGTGGCGCAGCGACGCCCGCAGCTACGTCGCGGCGGTGCGCCGCTATGCCGAGGAGATCGGCAACCTGGCGTGGGCGGCACCGCAGGACTGGATGGTCGAGCCCCACGTACGCGCCCGCACCGGACTGAGCCTGCGCACACACCAACACCGCACCGTGCGCAACTACCTGCGGCTGCGCGAGCTGGCCCCGGAGCTGCCGATCATCCCGGTCGTGCAGGGCGAGGCGGTCGCCGACTACCACCGCTGCGCCGACACCTACGAACGCCACGGCATCGACCTGGCGGCCCTGCCACTGGTCGGCGTGGGCAGCGTGTGCCGCCGCCAGCACAGCGCCGAGGTCGAGCACATCGTGCGATCACTGCATACGCGCGGCCTGCGGCTGCACTGCTTCGGCGTCAAGACCAGCGGGCTGGCCCGCTACGGCGCAGTGATCAGCTCCAGCGACTCGGCCGCGTGGAGCTTCGGCGGCCGGTACCGACCGGGCTGCGCACCCAGCCATCGCACCGAGGCGAACTGCCTGCGCTACGCCCTGGCCTGGCACGCCCGGCTGCACCGGAATCTGACCCACCTTCCGACGTCTCGCTCCGTCCCGCTCCCGGAGGACGGGCTGGCTGCGGTGGACGCCGCGCGGCCGTCGTCGCCGCGTCGTGCAGGGCGCGCTCGAGCACGCACCAGCCGTTCCCGGCCACCGGCTCGGCCGCGCGAGCGCGGCGCACACGAGCATCCGCGGGAGAGAGGGGTGCACCGATGAGCGCGTCCCGCAGCGACACCTCCCTCCACACGACACGCAGCCCGGGCGATCTGCGGTTCGTGGCCACCGACGGCCCGGTGATCGGGTCGCTGTGCACCGGGCTGGCCGGGCTCGACCTCGGTGTCGCGGCCGTGCTCGGTGGCCGGATCGCCTGGTACTGCGAGAACGATCCGCACGCCGCGCGCATCCTCGCCGCCCGTCTGCCCGGCGTGCCGAACCTCGGCGATCTGCGCGCCGCGGACTTCGCCGCCGTGGAACCGGTGCAGGTGCTCACCGCTGGGTTTCCGTGTCAGGACATCTCCGCGGCCGGTCGGCGCGCGGGTATCGAGAAAGGCGCTCGCAGTGGACTGTGGCACACCATCCTGGACGCCATTCGCGTACTTCGACCCCAGCTCGTCGTCGTGGAGAACGTCGCCGCCCTCCGCTGGAAAAACGGCGGACTCGACCGTGTACTCGGCGGGCTGGCCGACGCGGGGTATGACGTGGTCTGGCGTTGCGTACGCGCCGCCGACATCGGCGCCGCCCACCGACGCGAACGCGTGTTCCTGTGTGCCATCCCCGGCCCGGGACGGGATGCGGATGATGCCCACTCCGCAGGCGCGCGACGGCGAGCCACGCGGTCCGGCCGACCCGGCGCGGCGTCGTGCGGGCGGGCATCAGGTGAACCTCAACGACGCGGTCGACTCGGTAGTCCGGCCGACGCGGTTGCTTCCGACGCCGACGGCGGCGGACTCCCGCTCGGCGGCGATCCAGACCGTGCTCAACTCGGGCCGTCCGATCCCGGCCGGGTGCGTGACACTGACCGACTCGGTACGGCTGCTGCCGACCCCGACGGCGTCGGATGCGAAGAACTGCACCCACATCACGCACGACGGCGGACCGTCCCTTCCCGACCGCGCCCGCGCACTCAGCCCGTCGAGGGCACCGACCAACGGAACGTGTTGCGCGGCAACGCGAATCCGGGGGATTCGTAGCTGCCTTTCCCCGGGGGCGTGGGGCCCCGCTGCCGACACCGACCGCGCACGACGGTTCTTCCAACGGAATCTCCGCTGCGTCACGACAAGGAGGCCCGTCTCTCTTGGACACTCCACGACTTCTGCCGACCCCGCGGGCGACTGACGGCACGAAAGGCTGCCCCGCGCAACGGGGATCGAAGGGGGACTTGATGTTGCCCTCGGTCGTCATCGCCGTCACCACGCCCACGCGGAAAACCCGCGTGCGAAAGGAGGTGAGTGACCGTGGCGACCGCCCGCGCACCTCGCGCTCGCCGCGCCGCGCGCGATGAACCGGGGCCGGTGGACTGGGGCGAGTACGCCGCCGCCGTGCACCGCTGGGAACTCATCACCGGCCGACCCGCCCCGCACCCGACGCAACCCGGACGGCACGGACGTCCCGTGCTCGCGCCGCCGTTCGTCGAATGGCTCATGGGCCTTCCCCCGGGCTGGGTCACCGCCGCCCACCTCGATCTGCCCCGCACCGCGCAGCTGCGGGCCCTGGGCAACGGGGTGATGCCCCAGCAAGCCGCGCACGCACTGCGCCTCCTGCTGGACGACCTGACCCACCTGCACCGTCCGCCCAGCCACCCGTCGGCCGGCGCGCCCCGGGACACCAAGACCCGCGCCAGCCGACCGGCCGCGGCGCGCGGCGGCTCGACGCGCCCGTCTGGTGCCGTCCGGTCCTCGAGCGCCGCGCGCGGTCGCCGCAGCCGTACTTGCTCGCGCCGCTGAACCTGTGGTGCTCCGGGGTGAGGACACCGCCGAGCCCGCCCCGGAGCGCCACGCTCCACCCGCCGCCGACTTTCCCCAGCCCGACTTTGTGAAGGGGCTCTTCGCCATGCCCACACACAGCAGGACACGCCGCCCCGCGTCCCGTCTGCGCCGCTGGGTCCGTACCGCCCGCCACCGCCTCCAGTCGCGGTACCGGCGGCCACCGAACCGAGCACTCGCCAGCCACCCGCCTTCCGATGTTCCACCCGCGCGGCATCCGGTGACGTGGCGGTCGGCCGAGGCGATCGCGCTCCTGATCCGCGCGGGCTGGAACGTGCACCACCCGCCGTATGGCTACACCACGATGACCGTGGCCGGAGCACAGAACCGGCGCGGTACTCCCCGCACCCGCCTGACCCCGGATCCGTGCCGTGCCCCGGTGGTGCAGGACGTCTTCTACTGGCGCGCGGTCACCGGCCTGTCCGTCGAGGACATCACCGCGCGGCTCGACGCCGACCATGACCGCTACCCGCCGCCCGGCACCCACCTCTCCTGGCCGCCCGCGGCAGTCGCCGCGATCTTGACCAACATCAAGTACACCGGCTACCAGGCCACCGGCACCCGCGACGAGAACGGCGCCTTCCGGCCCGTCGAGCAGTGGGTGCTCTCCGACCAGCCCGCGCACCGCGCCCTGGTCACCCCCGCGCTGTTCTGGGCCGCCCAAGATCCCGCGACCAGCGTGAGACGCATCCCGCACCGACTACTCGCCCCGGCCCACGGATTCGCCGCCAACGGTGACGGGAAGGAGGTGCGGTGATGACGACGTCGCGTCCACCGTCCGCAGCGCGCGCCGCCACGTCGCGCCCGCCGACACAGTCCTCAGCGCGCCGCCGTCCGTCCGCGACACGGGCGGTCCGCCGATCGGGCAAGCCGCGTCGCGAGCGCTACCCCGGCCAGCCACGTGGCCGCTATCTGAGCCTCGGCGCCGGGGTGCAGAGCCTGACCGTGTTCCTGCTCGCGTGCGAGGGCCAGATCCCGCGCTTCGACGCCGCTCTCTTCGCCGATACCGGCTGGGAACCCAAACAGGTCTACGCTCAACTCGACACCGCGCGCCGGATCGGCGAGCAGGCAGGGACACCGGTACTGACCGTGTCCAGCGGCAACATTCGCCACGACACCCTGAACCCCAACGCGCGGTTCGTCACGATGCCGTTTTTCGTCAAAAACCCTGACGGCTCAAGAGGAATGGCGCGGCGGCAATGTACCGGTGACTATAAAATCCGGCCCCTGAAGAAAGCGGTCCGTGAGATCCTCGGCTACCCGCACCCACTGCGCGTGCCGCGCGGCGTGTTCGTCGACCAGGCCATCGGTATCTCCACCGACGAATTCCACCGCGCCAAGGACTCCGACGTCAACTACACCCGCAACATCTTCCCTCTGCTGGACCTCGGGATGTCGCGTTCGGACTGCCTGGCCTACCTGCGCGAGCGGGGCCTGGGCGACGTGGTCAAGAGCTCGTGCCTGGGATGTCCGTACTCGGGCAACTCCCGGCTCCGGTTCATCCGCGACACCGATCCGCAGGCGTGGACGGACCTGATCGAGTTCGACAAGGCGATCCGCCACGGCAGCCCCCGCGCCAACGCCGAGGGAAAACCGTTGCGCGGCCAGTTCTTCATCCACCGCTCCCTGCGCCCGTTAGGCGAAGTCGACCTCGACGCCACCCGCGGCCGACCCGGCGCCGAGGAAGACGATCCCGACGGCTGCTCCCCGTTCTCCTGCCGCTCCGGCGAACCCATCACGAACAGGGCCGCGCCATGACCATTCAGCCACCAAACGGGCCGTCGAGCGCACCGCTGACGGCACCCCATGTGCCCGCCGAGCCTCCGACACCGATTCAACCGGCCACGGCGCCCACCCGCTCGACCCCCGTCATTCGCCGTCCGCGTCGCGCTGACGACTCAGAGGCGCTCGCGACCAGCGACCTCGACCGCTACACCCACGAGCACTCCAGTCACGGGGTAGCGCCGGCCCCGTGGACGTACGAGGGCCTGCGCGACTTGGGGGTCAGCACTGACCTGATGACCGCGGCGAAGGTCCTGCGCATTGGACGGACCAAGGCATACAAGCTCGCTCGCACCGGGAAGTTCCCCGTGCCCGTGGTGCGCATCGGCCGCACCTACACCGTCGCCGTCGCCCACCTGGCGGATCTGCTTCAGCTCGGCGAAAGAGCCTCGTAGCAGCCGCTTCCCCTCTGTCCGCATTGGAGCGTCGATATCCGCTGACCGATACCTACGGATTGCGGGAAAGGAAAATCCGCGATGCCCAGTAGTACCAGGGGACGCACTTTCAAACGCTGCGCCTGCACCGACTCCGACAGCGGCAAGGAACTCGGCAGTAAGTGCCCGAAACTCAAGCGCCGCAACGGAACCTGGAGTTCCGACCACGGAACCTGGTTCTACCAAGTCGAACTCCCGCGCCGCGAGGACGGAACCCGCCGAACACCACCACGACGCGGCGGCTACAGCACCCAGACCCAAGCCCAGGAACAGCTCGACAAAATCACGGTCCTGATCGAGGTCGGGGAGGAACATGGCGGCACAACCCTGACTGTCGTGGGCGACCTCATCGAACGTGCCTTGCGCGCCAAGGAGCCCTTGCCCGCCCCCGACCAGCTGCGCGCGCGGATCAGCGGGGGCACCGCGGCCGAGATGCCCACCGTCGGCGAATGGTTGGAGAGCTGGCTCGCCGGGCGTAAGAAACTGAGGGCCACGACCAGGCTCTCCTACGAGACCCACATCCGCCTGTGGCTGAAACCGCACCTGGGCCACCATCTCCTCGACGAACTCTCCGTCGACCACATCTCGCGGATGTTCGACGCGATGGCCGAACGCAACGACCGCATCACCGAAGCGCTCGCCAGCAGCGACCCGGCTGTGCGGGCTAGCGTCTACGGGATGCGGACCATGAGCGCGGCCACCATGCAGCGCTACCGCGCCACCCTGCGCGCCGCGCTCAACGCCGCCATTCGCGCCAAACGCGGACGCAAGGCGGCCCCGTTGATCACGTTCAACCCCGCCACCTACGTCGAGCTGCCGTCAGGCAAGCGGCCGAAGGCGCTGCTGTGGACCCCGGAGCGGGTCCGGCGCTGGCGCGAAACCGGGCAGAAGCCGTCGCGGGTGATGGTGTGGATGCCCGGGCAGGTCGGCGAGTTCCTCGACTTCGCCTACGGCCACCCGTATTACCCGCTGTACCATCTCATCGCCTACCGCGGGCTCCGTCGCGGTGAGGGGTGCGGCCTGCCTTGGTGGGAGACCGACCTCGCCGAGCGGGAGATCACCATCTCCTCTGCGCTGGTCCAGGTTGGTTGGCAAGCCGAATTCGGCGAACCCAAATCCGAAGCCTCCGGTCGGATCGTCGCGCTCGACCTCGCCACCACGGAGATGCTCCTTGAGCACAAGGAAAACCAGAACCGGATGCGGCTGGCAGCCGGGGACGCGTGGCAGGAATCGGGGATGGTGGTCACGGAACCGGACGGCACACCGGTCCACCCAGCGAAGGTCACCGACGCCTTCTACGAGCTGGCCGAAGCCGCCGGGCTCCCACCTGTCCGGTTGCACGACCTCCGCCACGCCGCCGCCACGATCGCCCTCGCCGCCGGAGCCAGCCTCAAAGAGGTCCAGGCTTTGCTCGGACACGCCAGCATCGCCATCACCAGCGACACCTACACCCACATCCTGCCCGAACTCGCCCACGACACCGCCGAAGCCGCTGCGGCGATCATCCCCCGTAAGGGCCGCCTGCTACCGCCCGCCGCTTAGCGGACTACGCGCCCGAGTACGGATTCAAGTGCGACTGTCGTCTCGCCGGACACGGGTGGCCAGCGCAGGGCGGGTGCGCCAATGACGAGTTGGGTGATCCCGAAGCCTATGTCCGTAGTTCCGGCCAGGCAGAGCGGGTCTTCGCCGGGCGGTGCGAACGGTAATACAGCACGATGCTGTATTATGGCAACTGCGGTTGTGATGTATTGCGACCGCGTGGGAACGGGCATCTCCTCGCAGGAAATGCCCGCCCCCACGCCGTCAACTAGCGCCCTCGGGAGACCAACCAGTGGTGCGCTAGGCCGTACAGCGGGTTTGTGGCCAGCTGCACGGCGATGGCGAGGCTGACGTGGCCTGCCCAGCAGGGTGGGTCACGTCGCTTCCTTTTCACTTTGCATCGACATTCGCACATGATCTTCACCTCCTTTTCGGTCCGAGAGTGGACCAGCCGGAATCACTTCCGGCCTCCCCGTTGGGGAAGTCGAGATGGAGGTGCTGGCGTGCGTTTGCCGTATCGGGTGGGTCCGACACGGTCACTCTAGCGCTCCGGCATTCCCGCGCTGAAACGCCCCCGTGGTAAGAAGCGGCTGTCTCGCTGTGGTGTCGGAACCTCGCAGATGGCGGGTTTTCAATGAGGCAAACCTGTGGCAGAAGCGGGCTGTCGCTCCTCTGGAGACGAGACGGCGGATGGCTTGAGGTGGGGGACCGAGGCTAAACCGGAATGAATTAAGTTTCATGGCTGGTAATGGCTTCTCGGATAATAATCGTGGTCATAGTGATTGTTTGGCGGTAAGTGTGAACGCAGCTGATAGTCGCGGATGGCATCAGCGGTCAAGTCGGAAGTCTGGACGTGTGCTGACGCGGCGCGGCAGGGGCTTGGCGTAGATGTGCTGGTAATCGGTGCTACGCGCGTTGACGTCCGTGGCGGGGTCGGCCTCGATGGGGAAGTTTGAGTACGACTCGTTCCACGGAGGTGGAGAGCGGCTCCGGGCACACGTCGAGGTCGGCGATCCCGCAAACCGGGTCTGCGAGCTGGGCGGCGACGTCGGTGGCTGCGGGCCCACGGCACCAGCGAACTTTCGCGGCGTCGCCGACAGTGTGCATGTCGATCCAGTCCGCAGACTTCAACAGAAGATACCGGCGGAGAACCTCACTCATCAGGCCCATGGGGTACAGCTCGCGCAGGTGCGTGAATCCCGCCTCGGCGATGTGCGTTTCGCGTGGCGAGGATTCCCAGAATGGAATGGCGGGTGACCGGGTGTCGCGGACGAAGTCCCTGGCCTGCTGCCATCTCGCGCGCGTCACGCCATGCAGGCGTGCCAGCGCGGTGCGACCACCCTCGCGCAACACCAAATCGAGGTGGCCGCGGGCCGGAGACGGCCGCAATCCCATCACCCCGTAGGGCTCGTCGTCGATTTGCATCGGCAAGATCGCGGAAAGGAGGTGATCCAGTGCCTCGTCTGTGACCTGCAACCCGATGCGGTGGCGAGACAGGCCGGCCTTGACGATCACGTGCACCTGCCCGTCGACGGTCCCCCGCACACAATGCACGCCATCCACCGCGCGGCAAGCCGCCACCAGCAAACCCGCTTCGAGAATCTGCTGCAGGTATGTGCCGGCCGAGGGCATGAGCGGCCCGGCCTCGGTGCGCAGCTGTCGCCTGATCTCTCTGTTGCTCTCGCCCGTGCACCGGCGGCGTGAGATGAACCGGTCATGGTCCGACACGTGGCCACTGATCGGCATGGCACCCAATTCCCAGCGCACGCTGCCCGGCCAGCGCCGCTGAACAGTCCAGCCGACACCACGAACGAACTACAGGATCTTGCAGCACGGACGACGTCCCGCCGGACGACTTGAGAGGCACCCACTCCCAACCGGGCAAGGGAGGAGCCTCTACGGCAGCCGCGAGCTACCGAGCCGAAGCGTACAGCACCGATACGGGAGCAGGTTCGACCCGGCGGACGCGTGTTCCGCGTTGTCAGTGCCCGCGGTTTCCCCCTTCGCGAACCGGTCCGAAGTTTTGCTGATCGACCGGCGGCTGAGGAGTTTGGACTCCGCGTGGTTGGCGTGTTGGCCCGATCCCGCGGTTCATGGCCGGTAGGGTGCGTGGCCGACGTTGACGAGAGGGGCAGCGTGCTGCGGACGGTGGCCGACCGGTACGTCATTCTTCCCCAGCTGGGGCGTGAAGGTGGCGCGTCCACGGTCGTCAAGGCGACAGATGGGGAGACCGGGCGGCAGGTCGCGGTGAAGCTCATCCCGCGTGTCGACACGGACAGGACGCATCGGGTGTTCTTCCGCCGCGAGGTGGAGGCTCTTGGCCGGTTGAGCCACCCGAACATTGTCTCGTTGCTCGATTACGGGGAGGACGACGGCGAGGACGCGTTCTATCTGGTGTTTCCGTGGCTGGAGCAGGGGCTGCGCGAGGTCCTTCCGCCAGGTGACGAGATCGGGTGGGACGACTTCGCCGACCGGTGGGCGCTGCCCTTGGCCGACGCGTTGGCCTATGCCCATGAACGCGACGTGGTGCACCGCGACGTCAAACCCGCCAACATCCTCGTCAACGACGAGGGGGAGCCGTTGCTCGCCGACTTCGGGATCAGCAAGATTCGCAGCCGGATGGTCACCGAAGCCACCGTTGCCGAGTTCACCTCCCGCCCCTACGCACCACCTGAGCTGGACGAGATGAGCAGCGCCGCCCGCGACACCTGGGGGTTCGCGACGACGGTCCTGCGCTGCCTGAGCACCGGCCCCTTCACCGACTATCCGCACATCACCGCCGCGCTCGCGGATATCGATGTGCCGCGGGACGTTGAGGCGCTGCTGCGGAGGTGCACCAGCCGCAATCGGCAGGACCGGCTTCCGAACGCGATCACGCTGCGCGGCGAGCTGCGCGAGATCCAGAACCGACGCAACCGCAAATGGATCACCCAGCGCGCCGCCCAGCTCACGATCCGGGACGCAGCCGCCCGCAAGCTCGCCCCGCCGCCGTTCGACCAAGACGCCGAGGCCCTCGAACGGGCCCTGCGAGCGGAGTTCGCGCACGGCAGCCACCTCGCACGCTTCTTCGACCCGTCCTTGGGCAGACGCGTATCCGACACATTCGATCTGGTGGGCGAGCACCGGCGGCTGCGGTTGGCGATCGCCCCGGGCAACCTCTCATTCATCGTGACCAAGCAGATCAACGCCGATGAGAGCGCGCTGCACAGGATCCGCAGGCACGGCTGGCCCGTCGCCGAAGAAGTTCTCTGGACCTCACACCGCCAACCACCGGCTGAGGCACGGCGGTCGATGGAGATGGTGCTGGCCGCGCTCGACGAGCACTACACCCGTGTCGACGAGGCAGACCAGCTGCGTGACGAGAACCGTGTCTTCGACGTGTGGCTGGATCTGCTTGACGCCAAGGACGATCTCGAGCACGCGCGCTCCGGCCCGCTGCGCTACCGGTCCGCGGAGATCGACGGGAAGCGCGTGCGGTTCAGCCTGGACAAAGCACCTGATTCCGAGATCGTCGGGCAGGAACGGCTCTGCCGCCCCCTGGACCCCGACGCACGCGACGATCGCGCCGCCGGGTCCGGTGTCGTCGTCGCGCAGCAGGGCAAGATCGTCATCCTCGCGTTCCCGGAGCGCCCGACGGCCGTCCCACGCACGGGAGACCTTGTCCTCGACACGAGGGCGAGCCGGGCGGCGTTGAGACGGCAACGTGAGGCCGTGGTCAACGTGCGGTCCGGGATCGCCGTCCGGCCGCAGTTGCGTGACCTGCTGGTCGATCCCCGGCGTATCGCCGCACCGAACGTCCGTGCTGAACCGACCTGGTTCAACGAGACGCTGGACGACGACAAGCACATCGCGGTGACCCGGGCGCTGGCCAGCCCGGATTTCTTCCTCCTCGAAGGGCCGCCGGGCACCGGCAAGACCGGGTTCATCACCGAGCTGGTGCGCCAAGAGCTGCACCGCAACCCTGAGGCGCGGATCCTGCTGGTCAGCCAGACCCATGTCGCGGTCGACAACGCCTTGGTCCGGCTGGCCGACGCCGGGCTGGAGGACCTCGTCCGGCTCGGCAAGACCGGGGACGACCGGATCGCCGAGCCAGCTCAGCGGCATCTCCTGGATCACCGGATGCCCCTGTGGGTCGCCGAGATCCGCGCCAACGCGGAGCGGCACCTGGCCCAGCTGGCCGCGGACGCGTCGGTGGAACTGACCGACGTCCAGGGAACGGGCGCGCTGCTCGAACTCGTCGCCGCACTCAACGACCTGGCCACGGCGACAGCCAAGCTGGCCGACCTCACCGGAAATCAAGCACACCCGCGACCGACTTTGCCAGCCGAGGCCGATGAGAACGACGCCACCTCCGACGCCGACACACTGCGCGAGCAGATGACTCGGCACTCGACCCGGATCCAGGAGCTGCGTGAGCGCGCCGGATCCCTGTTGGGGCCGGCGAAGATCGACTCCCTGCTACCTCCCGACGCGGATCTGACGGCCGCCGCCGTGCGCGCCGCGGTCCGCTCGCTCACCGAGGAAATTCCGCGCCTGGGGAGGCTCGCCGACATCCTCACCCTGCAGGGCGAGTGGTTCCAGAGGATCGAGTCCAGCCGGGATCTCGAAGGGGTTCTCCTGCATCAGGCCCGGGTGGTCGCCGGGACCTGCATCGGCTTCATGGCGCATCCGGCCGTCCGGGATCTCGAGTTCGATCTCTGCATCCTCGACGAGGCCTCCAAGGCGACCGCCACGGAAACCTTGGTGCCACTTGCTCGCTCCACACGGTGGGTGCTCGTCGGTGACCCGAAGCAGCTCCCGCCGATGCACGAGGAGGTCCTCGACCACGAGGACCTCATGCGCCGACACGATCTGGAACGCGCCGACGTCGAGCGCACCCTGTTCCAGGACCTCCTGCTCAGCGCACCCGAAGCGGCCCGGCACCAGCTCACCCGGCAGTACCGCATGCACCCCGGTATCGGCGACCTGGTCTCGGCCTGCTTCTACGAGGGCGCCCTGCACTCGGCGGCCAAGCCGGAACTGCGGGGCTGGGACCGCCTGTTCAAACCGGTCACCTGGCTGGACACCACCCCCTCCAGCACACGCAGGGAAACCCGAAACGGCACCAGCATGGTCAACCACTACGAGACCCAGGTGATCAAGCGCGCCCTGACCGAGCTGCGCTCGGCATTGCAGAACGCCACAGTGAGCACCGGCGACGGCCGGGCGTTGCGCGTCCTTGTCCTGACCGCGTACCGCAAGCAGATGGAGGAACTGCACCGCGCCGTAGCCGGACTCGGCTCGCCGCTGCTCGACATCGAGGTCAACACCGTCGACGCCGTCCAGGGTCGCGAATCCGACGTCACGTTCTTCTCCGTCGTGCGCAGCAACGACCGCGGCGAACTCGGCTTCCTCGGGCAACGGCACTGGCGGCGAATCAACGTCGCGTTGTCCCGGTCTCGGTTCGGGCTGGTCATCGTCGGCGACGCCGCCTTCTGCGACAACGCACCCGGACCGCTGCGGACGGTCCTGACCCACATCCGCAAGCATGCCAAGACTTGCCGGATCGGAGCGGCCCGAACATGACCGACGCCACCGTCATCGCGGCGCGCCGCTACAGCGAACTGCACCCCGGCTACCACCTGGTGACCGCGGTGGAGGCGGCGATCCCGTTCTCCTGGCTGACCCTCGAAGTGCTGGCGCAACAACGTAAGCCGCTGCCCGTGGTCGACGAATTCGTGCTGCGGTTCTGCCAGCAGGGAGTGGACACGATCACCGGGGTCGCCGGCGTGCTGGGCATCGACGAGGACGCGGTACGGGCCGCGGTCGCCCAGCGGCTGTCCGAGGAGCACCTCGACTACCGCCCGGATCCACGTCCCGAGCGCCACGGCGCACGCCGTATCAGCCTTACCCGTGTCGGCACCGTAGCCGTCACCGATCTGCAGACCACCACACCCCAACGAGCCGACCACCTCCAGGCCTTCGACCGGCTCCTGTGGGACCCGGTATCCCGGAGGAAGTCCGAACTGCTTACGTGGGCCGACATCGCCGCACGCGGGATGATTGTCCTGCCCGCTGCCCGGACACGAGACGTGAACACCGGGGAGGTCACCCCACGCGCGATCAACCGCCTCCTCACCCCCGGCGATCAAGAACGTGCCCGAGTGGCATCCCGCAGGCCTGGCGGCAGCGAGATGGTCGAGGTGCTCGCGGTCGAAGCCGTGACCCGCCAGCACCTGCGCTACCTGCCCGTCGTGCTATTGGTGTTCGCCGCCGTCGGCTTCGACGACGTGCGACTGACCATCGTGGTCGACGACGTTGTCAGCGGCCCCCACGACCAGGCCCTGTCCGAAGCCGGCGGCGCCGACAGGCTGGGCATCAGCGTGGAGCCCCCGCTCGGCGAGCCCGCGCTCCCCCCGCAGCTGCTTGCTCAGCGCGCGCCCCACGACACCGTGCGCGGCCTCCAACGGCGCGCCGACACACCACCACCCGCACCCGAGCACGGCACACCCACCGACGACGACAGCGCCACAGCACGGGCCGAACTGGCCGCGCTCACCGTCCGCTGCGTTCCCACCTTCGAACACCCCGAGCTGCTCACGACCGCGCTGGTCAGCGCACGGAACCGCTTCCTGCTGGTCACCTCACACCTGCGCGA
This sequence comes from Amycolatopsis sp. NPDC059021, assembly GCF_042739895.1. Classification (NCBI taxonomy): domain Bacteria; kingdom Bacillati; phylum Actinomycetota; class Actinomycetes; order Pseudonocardiales; family Pseudonocardiaceae; genus Amycolatopsis; species Amycolatopsis sp. NPDC059021. The sequence continues at coordinate 25,086 of NZ_JBHYIQ010000057.1, read as the reverse complement.
CGCCGTCATCACCGACGACCTGATCGCCAAGCTGCAAGCAATGCTGCGCCGACGTGACCTCACCGCCCGCATCGCCTACAGCCTCGGCCACCCCGACAGCGACCACGACCCCCAAGCTCTCGACCGCCTCCAGCGCCTCGCCAACGCCCATAACAACCTGACCCTCGCGCGGATCGACGATCGCCTCCCACACGACCTGATCTTCGACGACACCTGGGTCAACACCAGCTTCGACTGGCTGTCCTTCCGAGACAACCGAAGTCGGGTATACCGCCGCGAAGAGGGCACCCTCATCCGCTCCACCGACGCCGTCAACGATCGATATGCCCATCACACCTCCGTGATCGACTCGGCGATCGTCACGTGATTCTGCGCGCCCACCACCGCCAGCCGTGGAGAGGATCGGCTGGCCCGGAGGATTAGGTCCCGCCGTGTTTCGCATAATGACACCGACCCGGGAAGATCGTGTAGCGACGGGGAAGGGGGCGCACCGTCTCGCGGGCCATGCGGCACACCGTCGTCGTGAGTGAACAACCAGGCTGGCTGCGGGACGCTGTTCCGAGTCCGAGAGGCTACTCCCACGTGATGTAGAAGCGCTCGATAGCGTCCATAATCAAGTCGCTGGGATCTTCGCCGCGTTCCTTCATATAGAGCATTTCTTTGATGTGTTCCACTCGCAGGAACACGATGACCTTGCCTTCTTCGCTGTACACGGTGTTTCTTTTGAGGTGTGCGGCGTGGTTGGGCTCCTTTGTCGTTATCATGAGCGCGAGGTTACCCATGGGCTTGGTGAGGTAGCTGCGTGTCTGGTTCACCTCGTCTTTGCCGATCTCCTGGCTGTCATAGTTCTTGTACTCGACCACAATCATCCGTGCGCTGAGTTCCCGCAGAAGGTGTCCCCAGTGGTTCGGTACGCCGTGGTTGCGGTTGGGAAAGATCGCGTCGCGACGGTCGATACCGGAGTAGGACCGAGCCTGGCGGAGCGGATCGGTGAGCGGCGGCACCAGCAGGTGCTGCAGGGCGTCAGTCGCGACGTCCTCGAACTGCTTCCACGCAGAGATGCCACGGGGGACCGCGTTGAGACGGGCGCGCAGGATTGCCTCGGGGCTTGCCATCAGACGTGGGCCCCGCCTCGCCCTGCTTCGCCGCCGAAATGCCGCGCGGTGACATCGGGAAACTGGCGGAGCAGCCGCTTGAGTTGCGGCCCATCCAGTATCTGCAACCGTACTTCGGGCCGACGTCGCAGCTCTGTCAGGAACTCCTGGGCGATCGATGTGAGCTGGGCGTTTGTAACAAACAGGCCACGTGTTTCGCGCGGCTCCCGCGCGAGGAATTCGGCGAGCTGCTGCATTCTCGCGACTGAGACTCGCTGGTGTGCGTACAGTTTCGTCTCCACGAGCCATACTTCGGTCTCCGGCGCCCCGAAGGGGTCGGTGCGCTGGTATGTGCCACGCAAGTCCACGCCTCTGTCCCGCTGCGCAACGGCCTCGAGTCGAAAGCCCAGCGCCTGGAGCAGATCAGCGACTAGGTTCAGAAACCCATAATCGCTCATTGTGGAGAAGTCGGCCCGCGATATCGCCAGGATCTGTTCGGCGAGCGCGCGGACTCCCGCTTCGAGGTCTGTGGCCAGGTCGACCCACCCCCGTTGGCGAACCGTTGACGGGGCTTCCGGCATCGGTGTCGCAATTATCGGGATGAGTTCGACGCCGCGCCGGTCGAGGTCGCGCGAGAGCGCAACCTCGAGCTCGGCGGTGTCCGCTTCGGACGACGCGATTTCCGCGGGTATGAGCACAACAACGACATCGCTCGCCTTCATATCCTGCTCAATCACTGCCGCCCAGTCTCGGCGGCGAGAGGACAGCTCCCAGGTCTCGTTTGTCGTGTGGATACCGGCTCGGGCGAGCATGTCGCTGATGCGCTCCGCCAATGCCCAATCGTCGGAGGTGTAGCTGAGGAACACACTCGCCATGGCCGGTACCGTAGCGGCTGGTCCGCTCGGTGTCGCGATCCTCAGCAGACAGGTGCAGCGCTTCCAGATGATCATCAGATGCGCGACTTGGACGTGCGTTGGTGCTGACGAGCCTCTAGGAGCGATGACCTCGGAGTGCCGGTACACGGTCCAACCCATGCGAAGGCGAGTTGAGCACGGCTGCCCCCGGTCGCTGGATGTCAGGCGTCGTCGCCGAAGACGGTCAAGAACGTCGACTTGAGAGCAGTGCGGCGTGACAGCCGCTCTGACTTGGCGTCAACACTCCACGAGGAGTCGGGCTCGGTGCCCAGCCATGCCGTCGCGAACGCCTCCCGGTCGTCGGTCAAGTCAGTCTTGGCCATCACGGCGAGACGGTGTCGCATCTCGCTGACCAGTTCGCGCGGGTCATACCCCGCTTTGGGATGGGTCGGCAACCAACCGCCGAGGTAGTCTTGCCCCAGTCGATGACGCTGGTCGTACATTCGCCCGCGACCGAGCCAGACGTCGTACCGGCACCGCAAGTAGTCCCGCCGTTCAGGACGCAGAGGCCAAAGCACGCGAGTGCTCCCCTCGATAAGGCTGAGCAGTCGCGCGAAGTCCTCGTCGGCGCCGAACGTAGTGGTCAACAAGATGCGCCGGCCGCTCGTGCAGTGGGCAGCGGGCGAGTGCAGCCACCGGGGGAGTGTCTCGGGATCGACGCGGTCGAAGATGACGTCATCATCGGAGGGAATGTCGGCGACGGGCATCTCCTGGGCGAGAAGTACCGTGCCATCGAGTTCCTCGATCCGGATGGACAAGTGTTCGAGGTCGGACACCAGGACGACCAAGATCGACGCCGCGTCCTCGAGCACCTGCCGCGCCCAGATGGCGCTGACCGACCGGCCGAGGCGGTGCATGGCGTGTTCCCAGCGCTGCTCGGCAGCGGTGTGGTGATCCGGGCAATAGAACCGGCCATCGGACGCCTCCGGGAACGCTTGGCGCGAGGTCCGGGAACAGGTGCTGCAGGTACGTCGCCGCTGTGCGGAGCGCTCGGCCTTCGGCGACGCGGGCATGGCCTGGGCATCAGCGATCGCGTAAAGGTCCTTGCGGCCCGACGCCTGCTTCACGGTCGCGAGCGCAGGCTGCAGCCGCGCGGGAACCAACCTCTGGGATTTCAGCTCGGGGATGGTCGCGAGAACCTCTCGGGGAATGTCCCGGCCCGTGTACCTCGGCGGGTCTGTGACCTCGTGGGGGCCCGGGGTCATCTGCCAGCGGCGGGCGTCGATCGTCAGCACCGCGCCCGGCTTGTGACGGCGGGTCGGCGCGGTGAGACCGATGCGGACCTGATAGGCGTGCGGCTTCGGAGGCGGCAGGATCACGCCCTCGCGCACCTGCGTGTGCCCACCGCCAGTGCGCTCGCAGCGCACACGGACGCCGTAGAGGTTGCCCCACGGCGTGTCGCGCCGCTGTACCTCGGGAAACATCGTCTCCGGCAGCAGGTCCCACTCGGCGCGCAGCACCTCTTCGGCTTCCTGCCGCGTTTCGCCAGCTGAGGCCATACGCTCCTCGACCACGGCGCGGAACGACTTGACCGTGCGCCAGGCGGAGTCGCGGGCCTGGGCACCGCAGGCGCCATTGAGGCGTTCACGCGCCTGCCTGGTGGTGATGTCCTCCAAGAGGCTCAGGAGACCAACCTCGTGCCTGGTCGCCCGGGGAAACTCGGACATGTCTCGCCTGTCTGGACAAGGTCTGCCACACCCCGACCCCGTCACTTCGAGCGTGTGCGGACATGCGGGTGACATCGTGCGCGTGGCCAGGAGACTTGGGCCGATCGTCGCCCGCCGACCAGGTGTGGGCTGGTCGTGGCAGCGGCCGAGCCACCGCGCTGATGGCTCGGAGTAAACAATACACCTCGTGTGCGTTCCTCCCTGAGACTGGGCGTGACGAGCGATCCCCGCTCCCGGTGGCATATCCGAACCGACCCGCTCGCGTGGCTCGCCGACTTATGGCCGAGAATCTCCGCCCACCTGCAAGGCCGGTTACTATGCCGAAAACTGACCGCTGGCACTCTCGGGGTGCGTGCGACCGCTGGCTGGCCCAGCGGCCGGTGGATTCATCAGGTCGGAACTGCTGAGGTCCGCTTTGTGCGCCGTGAGGGTTTTAGAGATGTCTCGAAGTCGTTTGATGAGCAAGGGAGGTATCTCGGCCGGCGTGATGATTCCATGGCGATTGATCAGCTCTTCACGAAGTATTTCCTCGTGATGGCATAAGGTTACGAACGTCGTGTAGAGGTCGGGACCGTTGGTTGCCGAGGTGGGAGCGCTGACGTAAAGGCGGACCAAGTCTTGGTACCCGGTTCGGATGCCGAACCAGTGGCCCAGTGTCGGCGATCTGAGGAAGCGGAATGTCGTGTCTCGAAGGTAGGTGATTGTCAGGCCCTCGCTGGGGATGTCGTAGTTGGTCTTGTTCCCGATGACGAAGATCTTCCAGGGATGTTCCTGGTCGAGCTCGGCCTTGGTCACGACGGGGTGGTTGCCGATCCGGTTGAGCGCTGTGTCAAGGCTCGGGAGCAGCTGGCTGAACGAGGCTGGGAGTGCATGACTTCCACCGCAGGCGCGAGAAACCGGCAGGACGTCTGCTTCGAACAACGCGCGAAGACGTTCCCGTCCACCTAGTCCGCCGTAGTCACCTGTCCCCCACAACGTGTCGAGGCGCGCCCGGACCCCCGTGCGGGCGTCGATACGCGGTGAGCTCTGCACGCACATGGTGTGGCGCGGGAAGTCGCCGTCGCCCACCGATTCCCGGAAGGCCTTCACCGCGGCGGTGAGCACGAACATGTCCATCGCCTCGCGGAGGTCAGCGTCGTCGAGGGCGACCCGCCGGACGTGCGACCTGTCCCGAGATGGGACGAAATTTCCCGACGTCGTCGACGCGGCAGTGTCGAGGTAGTGGAATTCGCGGGTGCCCAGATAACCCTGAGGTCGTGGCAGTGACACGATGAAGTCGCGGGGAAACAGATCTTCGGCGTAGTCGGGATCCACGAAGGCATCCACGATCGGGCTCGTGGCATAGGACACGTATTGCGACCTCGGCAGGATTGCCAACAGCTTCGAGACGAGTGCGCCGACAGTCGTCCTGTTTCTCGTGGATCCACCACCGGACAGATCGGCGTCGGCGTCGGCGTCGATGATCAGCGTGGGAACCTCGTCGAGCGGCATGCGGACTGTCTGTAGATCGTTGACGAGCTTCGTCAACACCGCAGTGTTCTTCTTTACCACCATCAGCCGCGTCGGTGTACTTTGGAGATTGCGTTCATCGTTGAAGGGGGCTTCTGGGAATCGTTTCCAGAATTCCATGGTACCGAGTCGGTCGGCGAGGCGGCGGTAGTCCATTTCCTGGTCGGTCAACCTGATGATGCTCCCTGTGCCCGGCAGGGAAGGCAGTTCCTCGTCGAGGCGTTGCTGCAACTGGTGTCGCAGGACGTTCTGCGGTCCGCTCAGGACGATCACCATCCGGTATCCGGCATCGATGGCCTTGGCGACGAGGCCCGTGATATTCGCGGCCTTCCCGCTCTGCACGTAGCCGAGCACCATGCCTTTCGCCTGGTATGCCTCGCTGGCCGTAGGGTCCGCGAGTCGCTCGACGACCTGATCCGTTGCCGCGTCTGCACTCGTTATCTCCGCAGGCGACCAGCCTTTGGCCGCGAGAAGCTGTGCATAAGCATGCCAGTAGGTGGGTTGTTCCTGCTGGCGAGGCCGGTACCACGGTGCCCACTTGGCATCGTCCGTCACTGTCGCGGGTGGAGGCTCTGTCTTCGCGTGGTGTGCCCGCAGCGACGCACATGCATGCTCAAGCTCCGTTATGCGTTCATTCGCCGAATTCAGCAGCAGTTGCGAGGCCGCCAGTTCCGCCCTCAGCCGCTGATCCTCTATGGACTGGAGTTCTCGTTCTGCCTGTCGCGGTTTGAGCTGCCGATCCGGTTGGCCGTGCGGCGGGACTTGCCGGTACTCGTCCAGTATCGCCAGCGTCTGTTCGAGTCGGCGTTGGGTCATGCGCTGTTCCTCGGCCACTGCCTGCATTTCCAGTTCAGCGGCGCGAGCCCGCGCCTTTGCCTGGGTCGCTTCCCGTTTCAGGCGTTTGGTGTGCCCCCAGCCGCCAGGTTGTGCGTCTTGAGCGGCGCGATAAAGGTCTTTCAAACGCGCGGTGTCGCCAGGGTTTAATGGTCCATGGCGTTGCGTGACTTCATGCATCAGGTCATCGACGAAGTCCTCAGGCGGCAAGTTCGAGGCGTTCAGGTACCGAGTGACGGAGCTTGGAGATCGGCCCTGCTTACCGGCGTATCCGCGCACAGAGATCTCCAGACGATCGAACTGCGCACGTAGCGCCGTAGCGAGCGCTCGCCGAGCGAGAGGGGCGTCTTCACACACCGGCCCAAGGTGACTGAGTCCATCATGCACACCACAGTGATAGTCGCCCGTACCCGCTTCGCGCAGCTGTTGCACGGGATTTCGCAACGCGTTGCACTCGACGCACCACCACCCTCGCCCCTGATCCTGGGCAAATATCTCCGGTGGAAGGAGCGCAGTGCATCCAGTCGACCCCTCCTTGCAACCTCCCGTACCGGCGGGTAAAGCACGCAGGCGACGAGTACTCAGACGGCTCGGGAACGTCATGATTCTTGCCCTGGCCAAAGGAATGGCTACTGCGGCAGGCGGTGCCCTGGTAACCGCCATCATCTGGTGGTTAGGTCATCGTTAACGTGCCTCAACGCCGCGTGTGACCGATCCGGGGCCGCCGCCTCTCAGTGCCGAGTAAGGGTGGCAGAGAGGAAACCAATATGTTGTGTTGGGCACGATAGCCGGCCGGAAGGCCAGGAGCCGTACGTGTGTGGCGGGAGGTCCGCTCGGTTTCGACGCGTGTAGCGGTCGCATCGGGCGTGTTCAGAAGTGGGTGCGGGTTACGGCGCCGAGGAGCAGTTCGTGTTCGGTGTTGGTCGGCAGGTTGTCGTCGGGATTCCAGCTGTGGGCGGTGGTGATCCCGGGTGGGAGCAACTCGGTCCCGCGGAGCCAGATGTCGAGGGTGGCGCGGGTGCGGGGAATGAGCTGTCTGGTGGTGGCCTGGTATTTCGTAGTGGCTCCACGTACCTGCTCACGTACGACTGGGGTGGCCGTTTCGTCGGTGAGGTGGGAGATCGCCAGGTAGCTACCGGGGGGAAGTACGGTGCGGTAAGCACTGATGATGGCGGCGGGGTCGTCGGCGTCGGGGATGAAATGCAGAATGGCGATCATCAGCAACGCGATCGGCCGGGTGAAGTCGAGTGCGGCGCGGACGGCGGGGTTGTCGATGATGTCGGCCGGTCGGCGTAGGTCAGCGTCGATGACGATCGCGTGAGGGTCATGGCGTAGGAGCAGGTTGCTTTGCGCGACGGCGACGGGGTCGTTGTCCACGTAGACGACGCGCGCGTCGGGGTGTAGTGCTCGGGCGACGTCGTGGGTGTTGCCGACGGTGGGGATGCCGGAGCCGACGTCGATGAATTGGTGTACGCCGCGGTCGATGAGGTGGGCGACGACGCGGCGGAGAAAGTTACGGCTGTCCCGTGCGATGGTCTTGGCGGCGGGGAAGATCCGCAGGATCTGCTCGGCGAAGTCTCGGTCGATGGGGGTGTTGTAAGAGCCGCCGAGCAACCAGTCGCACACCCGGGAGACGCTGGGTCTTTCGATGTCGACGAGGCGGTCGTCGGGGGTGTCGGGCTGCGAGGGCTCGTCCGGCACGGTTCCTCCATCTCCGAGGAATCAGGCTAACAATCGCCTGCCCCGGACGGCATCCACCGCTCAGGCGGTCACCATCCCCGAGCGGTCATCCCCTCGTTTGCCGTAGCGCATGCGCGTCGGCAGGCTGCGCTGTCTCCTGCGGGCGCGACATCTCGTGGTGATCTTCATCCGAATGGGTAGCTTCGGGCTCTTTTGGGGGATGCGGCGTCGGAATCTGGGGTTTTTACCGAGTAACTGGTGTCGGCGTTGCTATTGCCCCGGTTGCGCCATTCATGTCCCCACCGAGAGTAAGAAAGGCTACTCCTAATGTCGTTGAACTGGCCGCCGCTTCTTGCGGCGGTGTCCGTTGTGCTGGCCTCGGTGCGGTTCGGGCCCACGGCGGTGCGCGCGGGCCGTTGCTGTGCTGCGGCGTTGCTGCAGTGGTGGGTTGTTGCCGTGGGCTGTCAAGCGGCGAGTCGTCTGGCGCGCTCGTCCACGTCGGGGATCGTCGCGGTGACGGCGCCTGGGACCCGCGCCGATGCTCCTGGTGTGGTGCTGGCTGTGGTGGTCGGACCGCCCGACAGGGCGCAGGGTATCGAGTGAGCGATGCGGCTCAACCTCCGGTGCGGCACCCGTGGACGGAGCAGGATTATGAGGAGCTCACGGCGATTTTCAACGCCGAACGCGTGCGATTGACCAACTTCGTTCGCCAGATCGCCCCCTCAGTCGATCACGACAACGTGGTGGGGGCGGCGATGCTGGCGCTGTTCCTGCAGTGGAACACCATCGAGGGGAAGAAGGTGAAATGGCTGTACAAGGTCGCGCGGAACAAGGCGGTGGACGCCTTGCGAGACCGGGATTTCGGGCACGAGCCGGTGGATGAGTGCGCGGAGCTGGTGAACGTGGCGCACCTGGTCTGGGCGCCGCCGAGGCCGGGGGAGACGTTGTTGTTTCTCGAGGCCGTTGGTGAGCTTCCCCGCCGCCTCGGACTGCCGCTGACCCTGTTCCAGAAGGGCTGGACGCACGCCGAGATAGCCGAATACATGGGCCTGAGTGTCGAGACGATCAAGACGTATCTCAGCAAGGCACGCAACCACCTCATCGCCAAGCTCCGCGCGGCTCACCACGAGGACGATACGAGCGAAGGGACATCACGATGACACCGCCGGCGTCCACCCCGATCGGCCCCGAGGACCCCGCCAGCCAGGACGCTGCGACCGCGGCCGCGGACGCGCTACTGGCCTGGATCCGGACCGTCCGCGACACCAGCAGCCCCACCATCGCCGACCCGCAGATCGAGCGCGCCGTGGAAGCCGCAGCCGAGGCAGGCACACCGCCGTGGCTGGCGCCCACGGCCGAGGAGGCACTCGAGTTCGGCCGCCGCTGGCACCGTGCTCTCGCGTCCCGCACGTTCCTGCAGATCCACCACAAGTTCGCCGAGCACCTGTTCGGCCGGTGGACCGCGATCCTGCTCGCGCACCTGGGCGCCCCGGTCAGCGATCCCGAGCTGCTGTTCGAGTCCGCCGGGCCCTACCCGGTGCCGGCGCAGGTCGGGCACGAACTCGCGTATGTGCAGAAACTGACCGCCGACACCCTGGGCGTGTGCGTGAGCATGCTCTCGGACCTGGCCCACGAATACGTCCCGGACACCGCACGCCGCGTCAAGGCCCGGGTGATCGGGGAGTTCGCCGGCGGCTTCGCCGCCGGACTGCAGGAACGGGTCCGCGACGAACAAGCGGTGCTCACCACCGCGTTCCTGCACCTGGGAAACCCGGCCAGCGACCGCGACACCGCAGGACCGGCCCACCGGTTCCGGGCGGCGGTCGCCGACACCGTCACCGCGGTGCTGGCCCTCGACGAGTTCGGCATGATCATCGAAGCCAACGCCACCGCGCAGACCCTGCTCGGCCGTACCCGTGCCCAGCTGCGCGCCCTGACTCTGCCCGAGCTGGCCCGCTGCGCCGAGGACGCCGACCAGATCCGCCGCGCCCTGCACACCCTGCGCCGCACCACCGCCAAGTCACCCACCTCCGGGCAGGTGCACACCGAGTTCCGGGTTCAACACCCGCACCACCAGAACCCCCGCTGGGTCACCGCCGCCCTCGGCCACGTCGGCGACGGCCAGCGCGGCATCAGCGCGGTCCTGGAGGACATCACCTTCCTGCGCGGCCTGGAACACAGCATCGACATCGAACCCACGACCGGGCTGCTGACCGAACCCGCGTTCGCCGCCCAGACCCGCCGCATCCTCGCCGACAGCCCCGGCAACGCCGCGCTGCTGACCATCCGGCTGGCCGGGTGGGCCAGCCTGGACCACGTTCTGCCCCACGACATGCGCGCCCGGCTGCTCGCCCAGCTGCACACCCGCATCCGCGCCGCCCACGACCCCGCTCGGCACCGCCAGCTCGCCGGCCGCAGCGGTGACGACGTCCTCGTCCTGCTCTACGAACTCACCGATTGGTCCACCGTGATCCGTCTGGTCAAACAACTCGCCGACTGGCTCCGTGACCCCGTCCGGCTCGACGCCCACCAGATCCGGCTGCAACCCCGCATCGGCATCGCCGAGGCCCGCCCCGAGCACACCCTCGATGACCTGCTGCGCCGCACCCGCCGAGCCCTGCACCACACCGCCGACACCCGCGACCCGTGGATCCACGCCGACACCACCGACGACCACGACGACCACCACGCCCTCGAACTGCTCGCCGAACTGGCCACCGCCGTCGACACCGGACGCCTCCGCCTGGACTACCAACCCATCCACACCACCGACGGCACCCTCGCCGGTGTCCGCCCGCTGCCCTACTGGATCCGCGACGGCGCCCGCCGCAACCTCGAACAGGTCGTGACCCTGGCCGATCAGACCGGGCTGCTGGCCACCGTCCTCCCACACACCCTCACCCTCGCCGCCCGCGACGCCGCGACCTGGGCCCGCGACGGGCGCACGCCGACCGTTCAGCTGCTGCTGCCCGGGCACACCGTGCACGACGAGCCCCTGCTCGACAGCCTGACCGCCACCGTCGCCACCACCGGGCTGCGGCCCGGGCAGCTACAGCTCGCCATCCCCGCGCACACCCTGACCGGAAACCCAGCCATCCTGCGCCGACTGGCCGAACTGCCCTCCACCCATGCCGGAATCGAGCTGGCGCTGACTGGCGTCCTGGACGACCACCTGCCCATCCAGGCCTTTACCACTGTCCCGTGGACCACCATCGCCCTCCCCGCCGGCACTGTCACCGCGCTGACCACCACTCCCGCCGGAGAAACACCGCTGCGTGCCGCATTGGACACCATCCACGCCTTCGGCGCCCGCGCCCTAACCGACAGCACATTCCCCATACGAGAGAACCTGGGATTCGACCTCTACCTTGCCTCCACCGCTACCGCAGCCACCGCGATCAGCTGATAGCCGAGAGCCCGCAGTATTGCGGGCCCTCGGCTATCTTGGGGTGTACTGACGTCGTCGGTGCCAGACCTCTGCCAGTCCAGCTCGACGGTGTACGTCGTCGATGAACGGATCCACGAAGCAGGCCTCGTACAGGGGGCGGCCGACCCTGTTCGGGACTGTGAATGAGCCTTATAGCATTGATGGACTTGAGCCCGGCCCCCGACCTAGCCAGATCAATCGGAACTCAGTGCGATGCGTTGCCCCGCAATAGTTTTCGAGTATCCGGACAGGAACTCAGTACATGGCAACACGGTCTCCCGCATCCGCCTCGCCCCACCGGGGAAGACGGGCACTCTGCGACGAATTCACGCCGACGAGACCTTGTCTCATCTTTAGTCATTCCTGGACAGAATACCCCCGCTGAACGGGTTCGTATTAGGCGGGCACCAAACCTGAGAAGTATAGGGAATGGATGTCCAGGCCGGCGGTTCACGATAAATCTCTTCACCGGTGAGCAATGACTTGCACAATACCGTCGCTTTGTAATGTCCCGTGCCAGAATTACATGCCGCCTTCCAGTCTCCTCCGGCCTGCCAGTCTCTGCAATGCTCAGGCCACAAAGCGGATGCAGGCGAGGCGGCGCTGATCGGGGCGGTCAAGAATGAGCATGTCGCCAACATTCCCGCTATTGCAAGTAGGCTTCTAATCTTTGGTCTCATCTCCGCCTTATCCTTCCATAATTTGATCTTTGTGTGACCCTGGTGATATGGTGGCCACTTAGTGAAGCTTGGCGATTTAACCTTTTTAACCTGATTTGGTCAATCGGCCTTAAGGCTTATGCCGCCAGACTGTGATCTTTCGGTTCCTTGACAATAGGCATATGAGGGCCTTCTGTTGCGATCCCAGTTTCCGTATCGGTATGTAATAACGCCTTCGGCGCTTCTGCAGATGGCAATAGCTTGATAGGAACCTCCGTTGTCTTGTGCGCACATGGCGGCCACTGCGTACCCAAGGAGTTCCCAGTGGCAATCGGTCGGCCACCCCAGAGGCTGCACACCCTTGACGCCGTTCACACTGCTGGGAGTTTCGTGGCTAGAGGGTTCGATTGAAGAACCGTGGCTCGCGGCAGCCGCTGTGGTGGTAACCCCCGCTAAGGGGGCTGTTACTGCGATCGCCGTAGCGATCGCAGTAACAGCAAACCTGCTGGCCAGCTTCTGTACCGTCATCATCTGATCCCTTCGTTCACCTCATGGAGCAGCGCGCGGACTCGTGACCGATATGGCATTTGTTCTCCTTTGGTTTCATTTTCGAAGAATCCGTGGGGTATCCGTTCTCCCGCCGTCGTGGGGCTGACAGCTTCGCGGTGCCTGCTGGTATCGACTGGTGATGAGCGTGACCGAAGAAGCGGGCAATACGTCAGTGCCAGGCGACCCCGACATCGTGCTGAATACTGACTATGTGGTTTTGGAGAACTTGTCGGAGATCACCGGAGCTGCGATACCCAAGGTAGCGACGAACCACGGCATTGGATTGGAAAAAGGTAAGATCGTCGGGCCCGCGACCTCGTCGGCAAAGCAAGTCCCCGATCGCAGACTGCCATCGGTGAGTGGCGCGAGATCGGCCACCACCCCGACGCGATCGACGCGGCCAGCACCTGCGCCGTCCTGATGCAGACTCGGCCGTGCTGGGTCGACCACGGCCCGGTCGGCGCTCGGCGTTGAAGGCGGCCGCCGTCGGCGACATAGACGGACTCGGGGGCCAACAGTTCGATGAGCGCCGCCATACCCCCCGCGTCGGCGGCCGCCTTGAGAGTGATCTTCATCGTTCGGCCGCGTTCTCAGCGAATGCGGCCAGCTGACCCGTGACCGTGCCCCAGCCGTCGGCGAAGCCGAGTTTTTCGTGCAGGGCACGGGCTTCCGGGTCGCCGTGGCGGACGACGATCCGGTAGTCCGTGCCGTCCGGGTGCTCGCGGAACGTGATCGTGGCGGTCATCGCGACCGGGGCGGGGTTGGCCGGACGCCACGAGCTGTCGACCGCGTTGGTGAACACGATCCGCTCAAGTTCGTCGACGGCGAGGAAGCATGCATCCAGGTGCGGGACGAACTCGGCCCCGTCGTCGCTCATCCGCGTCACGAACGCCCCACCGGGCCAGGTCTCGAGGCGGTCCACCCGGCAGCGTGTCGGCGCCGGGATCCACCACTGTGCGAGCCGGGCCGGGTCGGTCCACGCGTTCCACACGGTCACGCGCGGAGCTCGGATGATCCGCTCCAGGCCGAGGTCGAAATCGGGGTTCACGGTTTGTTCTCCTCCGGGGCAGTGGCGAACTGTTCGAGGCGGTCAGTGCGCTCATCCCAGATGCGGCGCTGCTCGGCGAGCCAGTCGTCGACGAGGGCGAGCCGCTCGCGGCTGAGCACGCAGGTACGCACCCGGCCGGACTTGACCGTGCGGATGAGCCCGGCCGATTCGAGCGTCCGCACATGCTTCATGAACGAGGGGAGGGTCATCGGGAACTCGCGCGCGAGGTCGCCGACACTCGTCGGCCCGCGCCCGAGGCGCCGCACGACGGCGCGCCGGGTCGGGTCGGCGAGCGCGACGAACACGCCATCCAGCTGCGCCGAATACTGTGCCATACGGCTAAGTATTGCTTACCGCTGATACTGAGCGCAAGGGCTAAGTATTGGTCGACGCCGGTAAGATGGACCTTCCTGGACGCGGTAACCGAGCGGATCGCCGCCGCGGCATCCGCTGCCGAACCACACCCATCACCGTAGAACCCGGTTACCATCCACAACCTGAGCTGGGCAAAACCAGCCTGACATCAGCTAGGTGCCTTGCGCCCCAACGGATTTCAACTTCTCAGACAGGCGGCTAGTGATGTAGTGGCTCGATCAATTGGGTCCGAGCGTGACTGTTCCAAGATCCAACTAGCTGTTCAGCGGATTCCGTCGGCAGCCGTGCGTGGCGCGGGGGGCCACACACCGACGTCGTCACGACCGCACGGTCGCTCCAAGTGCTAAACAGCGTGGGCGTGGGCCGTCCCCCGCTCCCGTTCCTGGCGTCCAGCTGTTCCGGTCTCCAAGCGGTGGGGTGGAGCGGATCGTCACCACTCGACATCAGGATCGCGACCGAGAGTGGTGTCAGCCACTGAGGGTTTGCGTCCCTCAGGCGAGTGAATTACGCCGGCCGATGCCGGCGTGGCGGCGCGTTCCGGCAACACGCCGCGCGGCATCCGGCTGTGCTACCCGGGTGAGCCGCATGCACGGAGGTGTTCCGGCGGTGCTACCCGTGGTGTGCGCGCACCATGGATTCTCGGGTGCATCACTCGTATGGAGGGTGCGCTCCGGGCTTCGGCGAGCCGTGGGACCGGTGCCCGTGGGGCGCATACCAGAGCTTCGGGTTCCCGCACAGTCGGGCAGGATGCCGGGCCATGGAAGTTCGCGGCAAACACGCATCGTCGGCGGCGGACGTCGACCGTGCAGACGACGAGCCAACACCGATTTACCACGCGATCACCTCCGCGCTGCACGCCGGCCCAGCCACGACGGCCAGTAGCAGCGACGCGCCGGCAGAGGACCAGGACACCGACCATGAACCTGTCCAGGGCGCGGGAACACCATGACCTGAACGTTTTCACCGTAGCGAGTTTGCTTGTGCTAGATCATGGCTGCTGTTCTCCTTCGAGTTGCGCGAAAACGATGATGTTGTCGCGGTAGGAACCCGCGGTCCGGTCGTAGGAGCCGCCGCAGGTGATCAGACGCAGTTCCGGGCCGGCGGTGCGGCCGTAGACCTCCTTGGTGGGGAAGTGGTCTTTGGGGGCGCGGACGCTTCGGCGCACCGCGAAGGTGAGGACGGAGCCGTCCGCGCGTTCGACGGTGACGCGGTCGCCCGGCGCGAGTTCGTGCAGCCGGTAGAAGATGCCGGGTTGGGTCGCGCCGTCGATGTGACCGACGATCACCGCGGGCCCGGTCTGGCCGGGCGCCGGTCCCGGCTCGTACCAGCCGGCCTGCATCGGGGTGGCCACCGACGGGGTTTGCATGTGCTGGTTCGCGTCAAGACCGAGCTTGATCAGCGACGAGCGGGCGTCGAGCTTGGGGATGTGCACCGCGATCGGGGTCACTCGGACGGTGGGGTTGTTGACCGCGACGACCGGCCGGGTCGGCGGCACGGGCTGGGGAGATGACGGTGAGGCCGGAGCGGCGTGCGTCATGCCAGGCGCGGCGGTTGTCGCGGCTGGTGATGGCATCATGTCGGCGGTCAGGCTGATTACCAGCCCGAAGGCCGCCGCGGCGGCCACGGCCGCGGTGATAGCGCCGAACGCGGGACGTGGCGTGAGGCCCGACCAGTGTTTGTCCCGGCGCAGCTGCCGGCCGGCGTCGTAGAGCGTCTCCCAGCCGGCCGCGCCGATGATGATGAGGGACGCGCTCACCACGGCAAAGCCGGTGTTGCCCGGCAGGATGGTGACGGCCGACAGCATCCATGCCAGGCCGACCAGCGCGAGCAAGGCGAGCCGGGTCTGGATTCGGCCGAACCCTGCCGTGGCCTTCGCTCCCGATGCGTGCTCGCGGCCCGATTCGTTGGCGGTGCCGCGCACTACGACGTCCTTGACCACAGACATGACCTGCTCCAGTGGCCGGAGGGGGAGGGGTGGTGTGGTGTGGCCGGGGCAGGGCCACACC
>NZ_JBHYIQ010000057.1:0-9314 GCF_042739895.1 Amycolatopsis sp. NPDC059021 | reverse complement strand
TGGTGGCGGGGGGGGGCCGCCCAACACCCTGTCCTCTCCCACCTCACACCCGAGCCGGCGGCGGGGGGGGGGGGGGGGGGGGGGGGGGGGGGGGGGGCCCGCCCCACCCCACACCGTTCCCCCTAGCGGAGGTGACGACGGCGCGCGGATACCGCCGTCACCATGAGGAGAGCGATCACCAGAAGCGCCAGTCCACCACCGACGATTCCGCCGTTGATGGGCTGGTGGTCCTCAGCGGTGCCGCCACCGCCGGCCTCGACCGCGCCGGCCGGCACCGGGAACCCGGCGTCGACATGCTCGGCCGCGGCCCCGTGCATGGCCGCTTCCGCCGGAGCGCTGTGCGCTCCGGCCTCGGCGGCAATGCCGCTCGCCGACGAAGCGAGACCGCCGAGATCGCTACCGGCCGGGTAGCCGGCCGCGAGGGCCACTCCCTGGCCGGCACCCGCCGTGCCGTGCACGGAGCCACCGGTCTGGTGACCAGTCAGCTGCCCAGCCGTGCCGGCGGTTCCGCCGGTGTTGCCGCTGGACGGGACACCAGCGGTGCCGCCGCCTGCGGTGGTGCCACCAATAGGGGTGCTACCCGAGGTGTCGCCCGGGATGCTGCCACTGGTGTTTCCGCCTGCGGTGGAGCCGGTGTTCGGGTCGACGGTGCCGCCCGCGGTCCCACCGGCAGTGCCACCCGGCAGGCCCGGGAGGACGCCGCCCGGCAGACCCGGCAAGATGCCACCGGCGGTCCCACCGGTGGTGGTACCTCCGGTGCCTGGTGCCGGAACAGGTGCCGAGGTGCCGGTGGGGGCGATGTATGCAGTGCCGGTGGTGCTGGTCTGCTCGCCGTTTGCCGTGGTGCCGGTGACAGTGACCGGTGTCGTGGTGGTGCTCGCGGTCGGTGTGAGCGTTCCGGTGCAGGTGGTGCTTTCACCGGCGGCCAGTGTGCTGGCGTTGCAGGTCATCGCACCACTGGCGGTGGTGCTGCTGACGTTGCCGACAGTGCTGGTGCCGGTGTTGGTGACCGGGACGGCCACGGTTGCCGGCTGGTTGACAGCGACTGGCACGGCATTGTCCGGTGATCCGGCGTTGGTGCCGTTGACCGTGGGCGTGCCCACGGTCAGGCGGCACGAACACCCGGTGTCGCTGCCGGTGTCCACCGGAGCGGGTGCCGGAGCAGGTGCTGGTTCCGGAACAGGTACCGGCGTCGGAACAGGTGCCGGGCCCGTGCCGGGGCACGAACACCCGGTGTCTGCCGAAGTCGGCGTGACCGGGCTGGTCGCACTCGCCGTGTTGTCACCTGTGCCGGTACCGCCGGCGGACGTTGCCGCTACCGGCGTCGGCAAGGACGTTGCCGCCGGCAACGTCATGGCGCCGCTCGTGGCCGCAGTCACCGGACTGGACGAGCCGGATTGCGTGGTCAGCGCGGAGCTGACCGGCGCGAGGACTCGCGCCACGGGCGAGACCGGCCGAGTCGCCGAGCCGCTGCTCGCCGACGTGGTCGAGCTGGTCGAACCGGTGCCGGTCGTCGTCATCGACGCGGTAGGTGTCGAGGCGGATGCCGAGGTCGTGCTGGTTGATGCCGTCTGCTGCGGCTGCACGAGTCCCGACACCAGCGACGTCACGGTGGTCTGCGGGCTGGTGCCCGCGGTTGTGACGGTCGCCTGGTCGCTTGTTCGCGAAGGCTCGGTGGTCTCTTCGGCGTGGGCGACACCCACGCCGAGGAGTATGAAGCCACCTGCGAACAACCCGGCCTGGATGGACCGTTTTACCCAGGTATGCATGAGAAAACCTTTCCAAGGTCTGCTGGGCTGATCAGTGATCTGTCAGCAGTGATCTCGGTGATGTCCAGTTGTCGTCAGCTGATGCCAGTCAGTGGGTGGCCGAACCGGTGATCGCGCCGGTGAGCGCGGACAGCGGCGAGGCGGTCGAGGTAGTCGAGCTGGTCTGGGCAGTCGTAGTGGCGGACGTAGCCTTCGTGACCGAGGCCGCCGACGTGGCCTTGGCGGCCGACGTGGCAGGCATGGTCTTGGCAGCCTTGGCGGCCGGGTCGCACGTGCACGCACCGGTGGTGGTGTAGTTCTGCGAGAACCCGACAGTCGGGGTGTTGCCGGCGGCGTCCTTGCCCGTGAAGGTCGCCTGCACCTTCTGGGTGCCAGGACCAGCGTTGAACTGGAACGTGCACTGGGTGCTGGCGCCCGGGGCGAGCGTCGCGTCGTTGCAGGTGACCTGGCCGTTCTGCGAGCTGCCCCGCAGGCCGGTGATCGGCGCGGTGCCGGTGTTGGTCACCTGCGTCTTGATGGTGGACGTGCTGCCGGCCGGCACGGACACGGTCGAGTTCGGCGCAACCATGACGCCGTTGACCGACGGCTTGCCGGTGATCGTCAGCTTGCCGGCGCCCGCGGGCGTACCGGTGTAGTAGATCCGGCAGGCCTTGCTCTGCTGGGTGCCGTTCGGGCCTGACACCGTGAAGTTGAACTGCGCGGTGTTCGAGCCCTGCTGCGCGGTCGTGGTGACCGTGCAGCGTGCGGTGCTGCCCGGTGCCAGCTGGCTCGAACCGCAGTTCAAGGTGCCGAGCGAGGTGCGGCCACTGAGCCCGGACACCGGGACACTGCCGTTGTTGGTCACCGGAATCGTGATGGTGACCGGGCTGCCCGACGGAACGTTCGGGCCGGGGGCGGTGCCCGCGGCCTTCCCGTTCACCAGCGGAGTACCGACGGAGATGCTCGCCGACGGCTGGGGCTGCGGAACCGGGGTCGGCTGCGGCACCGGAACGGGCACTGGCTGCGGCTGCGGCTGCGGCTGGGGCTGCGGAACCGGAACCGGCTGGGGCTGCGGCGTCGGCTGCGGCACCGGCGTTGGCTGCGGAACCGGAACCGGCTGCGGCTGCGAGCCCGGCGCCACGTTGCCCAGCAGACCGGTCACCGACGAGAGCAGCGCGCTGGCGCCGGACAGACCCGGAAGCGGGGAGTTACCCGGCTGACCGGAGCCGGAGAGACCCGGCAGCGGCAGGCTCGGCAGACCCGGGGTGGGCGTCCCCGGCGTGCCCGGGCTGGGCGTCCCGGGATTGGGCATACCAGGTGTGCCCGGGTTAGGAGCACCCGGCGTACCGGGATTCGGCGTACCCGGCGTGCTCGGGTTGGCCGACGAACTGCCAAGAACGTCCCCGACGAGCGGACCGATCAGCGGCACGCTCGCGGTCGGCAGCTGGCCGGTCACACCGGAGGTCGGCAGATTGCCGGTCATACCGGAGGTCGGGAGGTTGCCGGTCAGCGTGTTACCACCCGAGCCGGGCAGGCCCGGCAGGCCGAGCGACTGGAGCGTCTTGATGTTGTCGGTGATCTTCAGGACGTCCAGGACCGCGGTCGGGTTGCCGCTTTGCAGCTTGTCGAACGCGGTCTGCCACAGCAGGCGCATCGCGTCGAAGTTCTTGCCCGCGAAGGACAAGTACTCGTCCGGGGTGAACACCGTGTTGGGGCCGAGCCGGTTCATGATCTCGGCGACCTGGAGGGTGTTGTACAGGTAGTCCGGCTTGAGGACCTTCGCCGGGTCGGGAATGCTCGGCATCCCTTTCTGGACGAAGTTGACGACCTTGTCCGGCGTCGGCAGCCGGGACATGTCGATGGCCATGGTCTTGGTGTTGATGGGCAGGCCCATGCCGCCGCATCCCGTCGCCATCGTGAGGTAGTCGGTGCCGTGGCCCCGCACGTGCGAGGGGTTGAAGATCGGGATCCAGCCCAGCGGTCCGCCGTAGATGTCGACGACCGGCATCTGCGAGTTCCCGATCGCGCCGCTGGCCATCGACAGGATCAGGTTCTTGTACGACGGGTCGGTGTGGTAGGTCAGGGCGTGAGAGTTGCTGCCGAGCAGCGGAATCCCGTCCTCGTTCTTCCACATGTGCTGCAGGAAGAAGTCGCACGCGTCGCCACCGCCCTGGTGGGTGGTGTCCCCGGTCGAGTGGGCGCCGCCGGACTGGTTCGGGTCGACGGACGTCTGCTTTGTCTCGCCGCCGAACAGGCCACCGGTGAACATGCCACCGCTGAGCACGTCGCCGCTGAGGAACTTGCCCACGGTCGGGATCTGCGCGGTCGGGAGGTCCCCGGTGGACGAGGTCACCGGGGACAGCGGGCTGGTTGAGGGCTGGCCGGTGGTGCTGCTGGTGCCGCTCATTCCGGAAACACTCACCGACGAGCCGGGCTGAGAGCTCGTGGACGGTGAGGTGGTGTCCATTCCGGAAAGGGCCAGGCCGTCCAGGCCCAGCGGGGCGGCAGCGGCGGTCGTCACCAGGCCGGCCAGCGCGAAGGTCGCGGTGACCGACAGCGCGGCCGCGCCGCGCAGCGCGCGGTTCGACCGGCGGTAGCACGAATGTTTCGCCGGGGGAAGGCCGATGGGGGCCTGCCCGCCCGGGACATCGGCGCGACGGCGCCGTGCCCAACGTGTGAATTTCATGGAAACGCTCCAGTTCGTGAGCGCCCGCCGATAACATCGGCGCGGCGGTTGACGTGTCTGCTGTGAAACGGGATTTGTTGTGCCGACAGCCCTGGACACCAGCCGTTGATGGAGGTAGTGGCAGCGGGAACTACTGACGTGCGATTTCAGCCCATGAGTTCGCGAGCCAGCCGTCGAGCTTGTCCCTCGACGATCCTGCTGTCGCTACCGATCAAATGTGCGTTGCGATTCACCGTGATCACCATTTGCCGTGGCGACCAACAGTTAGTGATCTTGCGGTGATCGCGTACGCGTTGAATCGCATTGGCAGCCGACACGTCAGTCGGGCGACACCGGAGGTTGCTGTGCGCGCATGCGCAGCGGAGCGACGTCATCCGGGTTGACACTCCAGCAGGCGAGTCGCTCGTCGCGGGCGGCCCGGTCGGACAGCACGATCGCGCCTTGCCCGTCGCCGCCGTTCGAGCCTGCTGATGAAGTGCCATTACCGGGCCCGACGGCGCCGATGGGCGCTGCCGGGAAATCAAAGGGAAGCCGGTCGGCCGGGCGCTGCGAGCCGATGCCAGCTGCGGCCGCCGTCGCGGTCGATCGCTGGAACGAGTCCCGGCTGTGCGGCCCGCGCACGCAGGACGCGCCGTCGCCGCCGAGCGGAGTCGCCGGGGCAGCCGTCGCCGGCAGGTCCACCGCCGGCGTTGTCCGCGGCGTCGCGGAATCCGCGTCGCCGGGCGCGTCCGGGACGGGCTGCGGGCGGGGGGACGACGACATCGTTGAGTCCGCCGAAACCGTCGCCATCGCCGTGATCGTGACCATGCCCGGGGCCGCGAGGCGGGACTGCAGACCGGTGCTGGAAACGACCGGCGCGATCGTGGACACCGCGCCGGAGACCGTGCCGGTGAGCGCGTGCGTGACCGGGTTGTCGAGCGTGCGGCTCACCGTGGTGACGGTATCGCGCACCACGGCGTCGACGGCTTGGGTGACCGCGGTGGTCGCCGTCGTGGCCGTCCGCACCGCTGAGCCGACCTGCTTGATCGCCGGAGCCAGCGTCGGCGCGGCGGAGCCGACCAACGCGGTGGTCTGCCCCACGGTCGTGTTCACGAGGGAGGTGACCGAGTTCGTCACCGGGCGCGTCGCCACCGCGATCGGAGAGGGCACGATCTGCGCGGCAGAACCCGCTTCCGGAACGGTGCTGCTCGTGAGCCGGCAAGCCGTGGCCGCGTCGACCGGGCCGCATCCGGTGTCAGCGGCAGCGGTGGAGGTCTCGAAGGCGTTCATCACGAAAAAGCCGACGAGGACAAACGTACCGAGCAGGACGGCACGGCAGACCACGGCAAGGCATATCGCCCGCCGCGATCGTGACGAGTGGCGCACACTCACCGGTGCGCCCTGCTCGCCGGTTGATCTTCGACACGGGTAGCGGAATGACTCCGAAAGAACCGGCCCGACACGACCGGCCATTCGAAGCAAGGCGCACCCGCGACGACTGTGTGAAACGGGCGCCGTGCCCGTTTCACAGTGGGTCGTTCGCAGCCGCACCATCGCACTCCACCATTTCCGGCTTGCTCGAGGGTTGCCCCGACAGCAGATGGTAAGAACTCGCCAGGCAATAGGGAACTGCCACTTACGGGACCCGTCGCCGCCACTGAGTACAGTCTCCGACCTTCTCATGAACCACTCTCCGTCGGTATTAGAATGCGAGAACTCAACCGTATGTGCCCGATCGGGTGAATTGGGATAACGGCGGTCAACCGCTTGTCGCGGTGCGGGTCAGGCGCCGCCTCGGCGCCGTGGTCACGGTTTGATAACTCGACATCATCGTTGCTGGCAGGAGCGCGATGCGGCAAGGTCGCGTCGTTGGCGACAGAGAAGCAACGGGCCGGGGGTGCCCCGCATCCGACCGGCGGTGAGTACGGGATCGGGCACCGTCCGGCGCTGATCGAGCCCGTTCGCCGGCGGCGAACACGCCGCGGTGATCGGCTGGATAACATTTTGATAATCCCGCGTAAGGGAAAGAGTAGACCTTCGTTTCCCGGGACATGGAGGCCGTGTTCAGTCCCCGAAACGAGCGCGATCGCGAAGAATCTTTGGAAGTGGCGGTTGCGGTGGCGATACTGATCTATGCCCAGCGGCCGAATATGCGCCATGGGGTCGCGCGATCGCTGCAGGGCGCGCCGGGAATCGGGCGCATCGAATGCGCCGCGACCGCGGACGAACTCGTCAGCAAGTACATGCGGTCGCCTACTGACGTGGTGCTCGTCGCGGTCCAGCCGGGCGAGCCATCCGGTCCCGCCGCCGCGGCGAGGCTGCTGTCGATCGCCCCCGACGCCTCGGTGATCATGTTCGGATCGTCTGACGCGGTCGCCGTAGCTACCAGCACACTAGTGCCCGGCATCGGCGGATTCCTCCAGAAATACGACGGCCTGTACCCCGAGCTCGCCATCGCCGCCGCACCCCACGACGTCGCGCTGCCCGACGCCGAACCTCCCCACCTGTCCGAACGCGAGCTCCAGGTCCTCTGGGGCATGGCCCACGGCAAGAGGAACCTGCAGATCGGCGCCGATCTCGCACTCTCCGAAGACAGCATCAAAACCCATTGCAAACGCATCTTCCGCAAACTGGGCGTCCACGACCGCGCCGAAGCGGTCGCCGCGGGCTTTCGTGCCGGTTTGCTCTCCTGACACCCGAGTGGCCGTGTCGCCGCGTGACTCGATCCTGGAGGCGTTGCCGGCGGAGGGAGCCGGGCCTGGACCGGACAGCCTGCCGGGTCGTCGGAGGTCACCCGACCGGTTGCCGTAGCGGGTGTCTTCGTCCGATCGGACCGGAAATCATCACGAAAGCGAGGAGACAATGGTGAGCGATCTCGATACCCCCGGGAGCTTGCCGCCGCTGGCTCATCAACCGGGCACCTCTCGTCGGTCGGAGCCCGAACACCCGGCGCCGGTCGTTGCCCTGCAGGAAAGAGACATCCCGTCCCGCGCCCAAGTATCCGCTGTGGACAGTTACGGGCACGATTTTCCGGGACGCGGCGTCGGCGCTGTCCTGCGAGCCAGGCGAATCGCAGTGGCGGGCAGGAGTGAGCGGGGCGTCAAACGCGCGTTGATCACCGTCGTGCTGGCCGGCCTGACCTTGCTGGGGCTGGCCACGCCGGCCTTGGCGCATGACAGTCTGGTCGGGTCCACTCCGGCGGACAAGTCCACCGTGGACGCTTCGCCGCCTGCCATCGAGCTGAGGTTCGACGAGCCGGTGCAGCAGGGCGCGGAGCTGAACACCGTGGTGGTCACCGACGCGCAGCGCAACCACTGGGAGGCCGGCCCGGCGGTGGTGAAGGGCAACGCGGTGGCAGTCCCGTTGCGCCCGCTGGGTGCCCCCGGCGTGTACACCGTCGATTACCGGATCGTGTCTGCGGACGGCCACCCGGGCGACGGCTCGATCACCTTCACGCTGAGCAAAACGGGCAACGGCGCCCCGGCCACAGCCACCAATGCGCAGCAGCCGGCCGTCGCCACCCCCGGCGAGCCGGGCGGCAAGGGCCTGCCGGTTTGGGCGTGGATTCTCGGCGCCGCGGTGCTGCTCGGCATCGGGCTGACCCTCGCATTGCGGATCGGCAAGAAGCGGTGACCGTCGGCGGGCCGCCCCTGATCACCTCGTCCCGGGTCCGGCTGACCGCGCTGCTCATCGCGGCGGGCATCGCCGGGGTGCTGCTCGGCACCGCGATCGTCGCGGCCCGGCCGGCTCCCGGTCTGCCGGATCCGGGCGTGGTGATCGAGGCCGGCCTGCCGATCGTGCGGGTGCTGCTGGACTTGTCCGGGTTGATCACCGTCGGGTTGTGCGTGCTGCCGCTGCTGATCGGTGCCGACCGGCCCGAGCCGGCCGAGCCGGTGCTGGCCCGCAGCCGGGTGTGGGCCGCGGCAAGCTCGCTGGTGTGGGCGACCTGCACGCTGGTCTTGCTGGTGCTGCAGACCGCGCAGCTGCATCCGGGGCGCAACGTGTCGTTCGCCGCGATCGGCAGCTACATCAGCGAACTCGGCGCGGGCAAGGCGTTGCTGGTGGTGATCGTCAGTGCGCTGGTGTGCACCGGGCTGGCGCTGCGCATCGGCGAGTCGCTGCCGGCCGAACTGCGCGCCGCGGTGTCGCTGCTCGCGCTGCTGCCGCTGCCGGTGACCGGGCACGCCATGGACTGGCGCTGGCACGACCTGGCCATGGTGTCGATGGAACTGCACGTACTCGGCGCGACCGCGTGGACCGGCGGGCTGTTCGCGGTGATCGCGCTGGTCGCCGGCAACCGCGCGCTGCTCGCCGACGTGCTGCCGCGGTTCTCCAAGCTGGCCACGGTGTGCCTGGTCGTGGTGGCCGCCACCGGATTGGTCAACGGCATCGCCGAAGTGGTGCTCACCCCGCCGGGGCGGGATCTGATCAGCGGGCTGTTCGGCACCGGCTACGGCCGGCTGGTGGCCGGCAAAGTGCTGTGCCTGCTCGGGCTGGCCGCGCTGGGCGGCAACATCCGGTTCCGGCTGCTGCCGGCGATCATCCAGCGCAAACCGACCGCGCTGCTGCGTTGGGCGGCTTTGGAGCTGACCGTGATGGGCGTGGCGTTCGGCTTCGCCGTGGTGCTCACCCACGCCCCGGTCGCGTAACCGACGCCAGTGTCTGCTCCGGTACCCGCCGCCGTTGTGGAACAGGGACTACAGCACCACCGCGACCACGATCACCGCGATCAGCAGCGTGACGGCCACCTCCACCCGCGCCACGTCACCGCCGACGGCCGTTCAGGTGCGAATTCGATCTTGTCGCGGGTCTATCCCATGATCGGTGTTTCCGGCGTTGTTGATCAGTAGGTTTCGGCTCCCGGCCAGCGGTCACCGAACGTGATGGCGAAGGCGTTGATC
>NZ_JBHYIQ010000056.1:22481-65617 GCF_042739895.1 Amycolatopsis sp. NPDC059021 | reverse complement strand
ATTTCGGTGTTCAGTCCGCTGCCGAGCACGTTCTGCGTGCTGAATCCGATCGCCAGACCGGCGGTGACCATCACGATGGGAGCGCTGATCCGCCATTTCGCCAGCCGTGCCGCGGTCAGCGCCCACAGCAGTACGACCGCCGTCGCGGTGAGCAAACTCTGCTTCATCGCGTCCTCGTTTCACATCCCCGTGCCGGCGCTCCGGATCCGCCGCCAGGAGAGTAACCGGTCGACGTTCGCACAGCGCGGCGGAAACAGCGTGGTCGTCCCGGAGACGCCGGATCCGGCGACGGTTCTCGCCGATTACTCACCCGATCGAGTGGATCATCCTCGTCGGCGAAGTCGCCATGGTGGTGGTCGACCGCCTCGACCGCCCGCACCCATCGACCCGGGCGCGTACGGACAGGCGCAACTCCAAGCGAGTCCACAAGGGACTCGAAGGCAGCGAACCGGGTGAAATCGTCCAGTGTGGACTGATCATCGATCGGTGTCCGGCGGCGCGAGAGCGTTTGTGGCCGTGCGGCGGCTCGGTCAGTGGCCGGTGGTCGCGTAGTGGCGCAGGAACAGGGATTCGGCGAGCGCGACCGTGGCGAGTTCGCAGGGGTCGACGCTTTCGTTGGGCGCGTGGATGGCGGCGTGGGGGTCTTCGACGCCGATCAGGAGTATCTCCGCGCCGGGGTGGGTTTCCGCGAGGACGGTGCAGAGCGGAATCGAGCCTCCTTGCCCGAGCGTGGTCATGGGTCTGCCGTAGGCCTGACGCATCGCGGTGGCAAGGGCTTGGTAACCGGGGCCGTCGGTGACGGTGTGGAACGGAGCGCTGGTCGCCTGGGTGCGGACGCTGATCCGGGCGTGCCACGGCGCGGCGGCGTGGAGGTGCCGGATGAGTGCGGTCCGGGCTTCGCGGGGATCGGTTCCGGGTGGAATACGGAGATTGAGCCGTGCGCCGGCTTCCGGGGTGATCGCGGCCGCCGATCCCCGTGCCGGCGGGCAGTCGATGCCGAGGATGGTGACGGCCGGCCTGGCCCACAGCATGTCGGCGACGGTGCCCTCGCCCAGCAGTGCGACGCCGTCGAGCACGCCGGCGTCGCTGCGGAAGCGCTCCGGTGGGTATGGCTCCCCTGTCCATCGCCGGGTGTTGTCCAGTCCGTGCACGGTGGTGTTGCCCCGGCTGTCGCGCAGTGACGCCAGGATCGACACGAGCGCCGCGAGTGCGTCGGGGGCCGCGCCGCCGTACATGCCGGAATGCACCGGTGCGGCAAGGGTTTCCACGGTGACGGTGAGGTCGATCATGCCCCGCAGGCTCACCGTGGCGGCGGGCAGGCCGACGGCGGCGTTGCCGGTGTCGCAGATCAGCATCGCGTCGGCGCGCACCAGGTCGGCGTTTCCGGGCACGAAGTCCTCGAGGCCGCCGGTGCCTTGTTCCTCGGATCCTTCGACGACGAGCCTGAGGTTCACCGGGATGTCGTCGCCGAGCGCGCGCAGAGCGGTGAGGTGCATGAGGATGTTGCCCTTGCAGTCCGCGGCGCCGCGGCCGTACCAGCGCCCGCCCAGCTCGGTGAGCCGGAACGGCGGTGTGCGCCACGCGGCCTCGTCCAGCGGGGGTTGCACGTCGTAGTGGGCATACAGCAGAACCATGGGAGCGCCGGGGTCCGCGCAGCCGCGCGCACCGATCACGGCCTGGCTCCCGTCGGACGTGTCCACCAGGCGCGAGTCGACGAAACCGAGTTCGGCGAACTTGTCCCGGACCCACAGGGCGGCGCGATGACATTCCTCCGGCGGAAACCGGCTCGAACCGGCCACGGAGCGGAAGGCGACGAGCTCGGCCAGTTCCGTGCGTGCGCGCGGCATCAGCTCGGCGATACGGGCTCGCAGATCCATGGCTCACCCGCCCGCCGTCTCGGCGGTCCGCAGCCGGGAGACCGACTGCTCGAAACCGCGCAGCTTGTCCGGGCAGTAGGTCGTGATCACGAGTGTCTCGCCGACGACGAGCCTGCGGTCGGCGATCACCGGTCTCGTGCCGGGACCGCCGGCGCCGTTGGCCAGCTGAGTCGCGGACGCGGCCCGGAGCAGGGCGTCGTCCGGGTTCGCGCAGACCGCGCCGCCGTCGTCACCGAGCACGCGCACGACCTGTTCGCGAGCAGGGGGCCGCGTGCCCGCGATGGTGAGTGCCGCGATGAGCTGGTCGGCCTTGGCGTGCGTCCGCGGCAGTGGCTGCCCGGTGCGGCCGATGAGCAGCCCCAGGCCCATCAGGATGAGCAGCACGGCGGCGAAGATGCCGTACAGGACGAAGCGTTCCCGGGTCGAGGTCGTCATGGCGTGGTCTCCTCTCGGTGCGGCTGTTTCCAGGACGGTTTCCGGCATTGGTAGAACAGGTAGGGCACGAGCAGGCCGAGGCCGAACGCGCCGCCCACCACGATCACGACGTAGGTGCCCACACTCCCGGCGCCGAATTGCGACGGCGGGACGAAACCCACCAGCAGCGCGGCCAGCGACGCGGCGCAGCCGACACCGCAGAGCGCGGTGAGCATCGGCGCCCGATAGCCGCGGGGATGGTCGGGGGCGATGCGGCGGAGCCGGACCGCGGCGACGAACATCAGCAGGTACATGATCAGATAGACCTGCGTGGTGATCACCGAGAAGATCCAGTAGGCGCTGGAGACGTCGGGGACGAACGCGTAGAGCAGCGCGATGAGAGTGGTGACCGCCCCCTGTGCCACCAGGATGTTGCGCGGGACGCCGTGCTTGTTGAGCCGTTGCAGGAACGGCGGGAGGTAGCCCTCCTGCCGGGCGATGAGCAGCAGCCCCTTGGACGGTCCCGCCAGCCAGGTCAGCATGCCCCCGAGCGAGGCGGTCACGAGCAGGACCCCGATGACCGGCGTCAGCCACTGACCGCCGAACTGGGCGAACACCGAATCGAAGGCCTGCATGACCCCCGCGGTGAGGGAAAGCTGCTCGGCGGGCACGACCCAGCTGATCGCCAGCGCGGGCAGCACGAAGATCAGCAGTACCAGTCCCATGGCCAGGAACATCGCCCGCGGGAACTCCTTGGCGGGCGTGCGCAGCGACGACACGTGCACCGCGTTCATCTCCATGCCGGAGTAGGACAGGAAGTTGTTGACGATCAGCACCAGGCTGGCCAGACCCGCCCACGGGGGAAGCAGATCACCGGCGGTCATCGGCGCCGCGGGGGCATTGCCCTTGGCGAGGAAGACAATCCCGAGAACCACCAGCAGTGCCCCGGGAATCAGCGTCCCGGCGACCAGGCCTCCGCTGGCCAGACCGGCGACTCCCTTGGTGCCGCGCGAGGAGATCCAGACTCCGGCCCAATAGGCGACCATGATCACCGCGGCCGTCCACAGCCCGCTGCTCGCGAGCGCGGGGTCGAACACGTAGGCCAGCGTGCTGGCCACATAGCCGAGCAGGCTCGGGTAGTAGAAGATCGTCATCGCGAACTGGCACCACACCGCCAGAAACCCGGCCGGACGGGATATCCCTCGCGCCACCCAGTTGTAGACACCGCCCTCCCAGCCCGACGCCAGTTCCGCTGAAACCAGCGACGTCGGCAACAGGAACACCAGTGCCGGCAGCACATAGAGGAACACACACGCCAGGCCGTAGACCGCCATCGTCGGCGCGGGCCGCAGGCTCGCCACCGAACTCGTGGTCATCAACGCCAGCGCCGTCCACGAGATCCAGGTCGCCGCCGATGCCCGGGAGCGGCGACCGTCCACACCGGACCGATTCCGTGCCGCGTCCGCGGCACTCATGGCAACCATCCGGCCGGTATGCCGTTCCGGGATCTCACCGTCATCCGTCTCACCCTTCGCCGTCGACGTGCCCCTGCGGGGATCAACCTAGAAACCACCGCCGGTACGCCAAATCACCTGCACCGGGTGAAACCGGTCCTCGGCGTTCCGCTCGCCACGTTTCCTAGCGCACGACGAGCAGGCCACGATTCGTGGTGTTCAGCCGTTCACCCCCGTATTCGGTGACAGCGACGACGTCCTCGATCCGGACACCGAACCGGTCCGGCAGGCAAATCCCCAGTCCGATGCTCAAACACATTCCCGGCACCAGTGGCTGGCGTTCACCTCGCACGAGACAGGGCGGCTCATCGGCGGTCACGCCGATCCCGTGCCCGCTGCGGTGGCCCGCCCATTCCCCATAGCCGGCCTCGTCGACGACCGATCTGGCGACCCGGTCGAGTTCTTCACACGCGACTCCCGGCGCCACGGTCTCGAACGCCGCCTGCTGCGCCGCTCGCACGACGTCGTGGATCACCCGTGCCTCCGCCGACGACTCCCCCACGACCACCGTCCGCGTCGTGTGCGACCGGTAGCCGCACAGCACGCCGCCGAAGCGCAGTACCACGACATCGCCCGGCACGAATTCCCGCTCACCGGGCTCATGGCGTGGCCTCGCCCCGTTCGGCCCGGATGCCACCACCGCGACGTCGGCCCGCTCGTGCCCGAACTCGCGCAGCAGATCGGCGAGACCGGCGGCGACCTCCTTTTCCCGCCGGCCGGTGAATCGCACGCCGGTGATCTCCCGGTACGCCGCGTCCGCCGCCGCGCCCGCCATCCTCAGGCAATCCACCTCGTTGTCGTCCTTCACCGCACGCAGCAGGGGAAGAACTTCGCCCAACGCCCAGTACGTCGACCTCGCGACAGCAGCCTGCACACCGAGCAGGTGAGCCGACCACGTCGCATCGGAAATCCCGTAGCGGCCGCCCGCCGGCACGAGCTGACCGATCACCCGGTAGGCGTCCGTATCATCGGTCCACTGGACGATTCCATAACACGACGCTCCCGGAGCCATGGCGGCGCCGGCCTCCGCTCCCTCGGGAACCAGCAACGCCGGTCGTGTTCCCGGGCGCAGGATCAGCATCGTGCGCCGCCGGTCCGCCGGTATCGGCTGATAGCCGGTCAGCCACAGCAGGTCGGGGCCAGGGGCGACAAGCAATCCGTCCAGGCCCGCTTCCACGGCCTGGCCGACGACACGGGAGATTCTCGACAGATAGTCATGTTCGGTAAACGGCGGAGATCCACGGAGCACGAATTTCGTCATCGAATTCCTCCTTCTGGCAGAAGGCTATCGACGCGCCCCGCCGGGAAACCCACCCGGAAAGGGTGAGAAGAGTGTCCCCGCACTCCACAGTGGACAATCCCGGCTACCGCCGAAATCAGCGAAATCGTCCAACACCGGCTCAGACGGTGAGGACCACTTTGCCCTGGAGATGCCCGGCGTCGAGCAGCCGGTGCGCGTCGGCGATGCGCTCGAACGGGAACGTTTCCTGCACGTGGACCTGAAGCCTGCCCTGCTCGACGAGGTCGGCGAGACCTCGCAGGCCGACCGGATCGGGGTCGACGCCGATACCGCTGAAGCGCATCCCGGCCGCCTCGAACTTGGCGGCGAGCTCCGCGTCCTCGTCGGCGACCGCCGTCACCACGTGCCCGCCCGTGCGGAGCACGCCGAGTGAGCGCTCGACGGTGTCACCGCCGAGCGTGTCGAGCACGACGTCGATGTCGCGGACCGTTTCGGTGAAGTCGGCCGTCGTGTAGTCGATCACTTCGTCGGCGCCGAGTCCCTCGACGAACTTCCGTTTGCTCCCACTGGCAGTGGTGATCACGTGCGCGCCGAGTGCTTTCGCGATCTGGATCGCGACGTGGCCGACCCCGCCACCACCGCCGTGGACCAGGACGCGGTCGCCCTCGGTCACGCCACCGAGGTCGACGAGGCCCTGCCACGCCGTCAGCCCGACGATCGGCAGCGCCGACGCCTCGACGTGCGAGAGCGACGCCGGCTTGCGCACCAGGTGCAACGCCGGAGCAGCCACGACCTCGGCGTACGCGTTGGCCGCCCGGGGAAACAGCGGCATCCCGAACACTTCGTCGCCGGGCCGCAGCCGCCACGTCCGCGCTTCTTCGACCACGCCGCTGATGTCCCAGCCGAGGATGAACGGTGGCCGGCCGAGCAGCGGGAACTCGCCGGCGCGCAAGCGCGCCTCCAGCGGGTTCAGCCCGATCGCCTTGACCCGGACGAGAACCTCGGTCGGCAGGGGCCGGGGCTCGGGCGCGTCCACGATGGTGAGTACCTCGGGACCGCCGAGCTGCTGCTGGGTGATGACTCGCATGACTCTCCTTTTGGGTGTGAGAACGAGATGCCGGCTTCCGCGGCCGGGGATGGCGAGGGCGCGCTCACCCGCCACGAGATTCCTTCACTGCGGCATACCTCGACCATGGTCGCCGCAACGCGGGCGCGCCACCGGTTCCCCGCCGGAAAATTCCGATAACCCGCCAAACGCGGGCTAGGCTGGGTACCCATGAGCGAAGGTGCCGGCGAGCCGGTGTTCTGGACCGACGATGCGGCGGTCTGCAAGCCCCTGGCCCACGGCGAGGACGTCGCCGCGCACTTCCATGACTTCGGGCAGCTCAGGTACGCCGCCTCCGGAGCGCTGGTCACCGCCACCCGGGTGGGCACCTGGGTGGCGCCGGCGAGCCGCATCACCTGGGTGCCCCCTTTCCACGTGCACAGCAGCCGCTCGCACGGCGAGACCGACGTCCGGTTGCTCCGGGTTCCGGCGGAACTGGCCGAGCGACTGCCGGCCGAGCCCTCGGTGTTCGTGGCCAGCGCGCTGCTGCGCGAGGCCTACCTGGCGTTGCTCAGCGACCACGACCCGGCCGACAGCCCCCGCGCGAAGCTGCTGCTCGAAGTCGTCGTCTCGGAACTCGCCCGCGCCCGCCGGGAACCACTGCGTCTCCCGGAGCCGAGCGACACCCGCCTCAAGGCCGTCACCGATCTGCTGCACGCCGACCCGGCCAGCCCGTCGACCCTGGCGGAACTGGGGCACCGGACCGGCTCGAGCGAACGAACCCTCAGCCGTCTCTTCGGCAGCGAACTGTCGATGAGCTTTCACCAGTGGCGCACGCTGCTGCGCGTTCAGCGGGCACTGCTCGAACTCGGCGAAGGCGCCTCGGTCACCGACACGGCGATACGGCTGGGCTGGGCGAACCCGAGCAGCTTCATCGAAGCGTTCACCGAACTCGTCGGCCAGACACCCGGTCGCTACCGCTCCGCGGCGCGTGCGGCCCACGACTAGCGCCGGCGTGGCGGGTTATCCGTAATTGCTGGCGGAACATCGGTGGCACGTCCGCCGGGGAACACCGATCGTTGAGGCATGTCTCATCCGGTCAACGCACGGAGCGATTCCGTTTCGGCAGCTGCCGCAACGGCTTCCTCCGGGGTGACACTGGGCGACCTGATCGTCCAGGCCCTCACCCGGCACAGCTCGTCCGAGGCCTTCGTCGCCGGAAACCGGCGGCTGACCTACCTCCAGGTCCGAGATCTCGTCTCGCGGTACGTGACCGCGCTGGCCTGTCGAGGCGTAGGGCTCGGAGCGGGTGTCACGATGCTCAGCCCGAACATGCCCGAGTCCTGGATCGTCCAGGCCGCGACGTACCTCTTGGGCGCGCGCTTCACCGGCCTTCAGGCCCTAGCCTCGATCGAGGACCACATCGTCGTCTGCGAGGACGCGGAGGCCACGGTGCTGGTGGTGACCGCGCCCCTGGAGGAGCACGGGCGCCGGCTCCTCGCCGAGGCCGGTTCGCTGAGACACCTGATGGTGATCCCGGCCGCGGGCGGCCTGCCCGAGGGCGAGTCTCCCGCGGCCGGCCCCCTTGATCCTGGTCCGGCCACCGAGACGGACCTCGCGTGGCTGCAGTACACCGGGGGAACGACCGGCAGGCCCAAGGGCGTGATGCAGCCGCATCGGTCGATGGTGCAGATGGTCTACGCGCACATGGC
This sequence comes from Amycolatopsis sp. NPDC059021, assembly GCF_042739895.1. Taxonomy (NCBI): domain Bacteria; kingdom Bacillati; phylum Actinomycetota; class Actinomycetes; order Pseudonocardiales; family Pseudonocardiaceae; genus Amycolatopsis; species Amycolatopsis sp. NPDC059021. Next base: position 57,815 of record NZ_JBHYIQ010000056.1, on the reverse strand, counting down.
CGATTTCGAACAACCGCACTCGCCGCGGTACCTGGCCTCGGCTCCGCTCACCCATGCCGCCGGGCTCGGGGTCATCCCGACGCTGCTTCGTGGCGGCACCGTCGTGATCGAGCAGGGTTTCGATCCCGGCCGGTTCCTCGACCTCATCGAGACGGAACGCGTCAACTGCGTCAGCGGCATTCCGACGATGATCTACACGCTGCTGGACCATGAGCGCCCGGAGACCAGAGACCTGTCCAGCCTCGAGGTGATCTGGTACGCCACCGGGCCGATGTCCCCGGTGCGCCTTGCCGAGGCCCGGGAACGCATCGGTCCGGTCTTTTCCCAGATATACGGGCAAACCGAGTCGACCGGCATCGGGACTGTCCTGCCCAAGGCCGCGCACGAGACCGCGAACCTGGAGCAGCTCGCCTCCTGTGGCCGTCCCGTGGCAGGCAACCGCGTCAGGCTGATCGACGAGGACGGTCATGACGTTCCCCTTGGCGAGGTGGGCGAGATCGCCATGCGCAACCGCGGAGTCATGCTCGGCTACCGGAACCTTCCCGAAGAGACCGAGGCAGCGCTCAAGGGCGGCTGGCTGCACACCGGGGACCTGGCCCGCCAGGACGACGAGGGCCTGCTGTACATCGTCGACCGCAAGAAGGACATGATCATCTCCGGCGGCTTCAACATCTACGCAAGCGAAGTCGAGGCCACTCTGGCCGGGCACCCTTCGGTCGGCTCGGCGGCGGTGATCGGCGTGCCCGACGACAGGTGGGGCGAGCTCGTCACCGCGTTCGTGGTCGCGCGCCCTGGGCAGGAGGTCGACATCCTCGCCCTCCAATCCTTCGTGAAGCAGGTCAAGGGCTCGATGTATTCGCCGAAAAAGGTCGTGGTCGTCGACTCGCTTCCCCAGACGACGGTCGGAAAAGTGGACAAGAAAGCGTTGCGCGCACCGTATTGGGGCGATTCGGCGCGCGAAGTCCACTGATCATCTCACATTTTTCCGGCAACTATTCACGAAAGGCATTCAGCGTTGAGCGCACTGCCACCCCGGCTGATCGACTTCCACTCCCATTGGGGCACCGAGCAGGGCTGGAAGGGAAGCCCGTACGAGACCGCCGAGGACCGAGAGGCCCTGCGGGGCTACTTCAAGTGGGGCATGAACTTCGTCAGCGACGAAGAACAGGCGGCACAGTTTCGCCAGGCCAACGCCAAGGTCATGCTCGACTTCGCCTTCACCTACAAAATGGACGCCGGTGCGCTACGAGACCAGCACGACTACGCGTTCGACTTCGCCCGCAAGCACCCCGACGTCGTGCTCGGCAACTGGATCGGCGTCGACCCGACGCAACCCGATCATGTCAAGGAACTCGAGCGCTGCCTGAGTGAAGGGCCCGGACTGACCGGGCTGACGGTTCATTCGTTCACGCCGGCAGGCACACCGGACCAGCCGGAGTGGGAGACCTGCCTGAACCTGTGCGCCGAGGCCGGCCGTCCGGTTCTGGTTCATGTGGGCATGTCGGCGACCGGCGCCGGAACCCGGGGAGGGATGGGCATCACGCTCGAGGGCTGTCACCCCCGGTATGTCGACCGCATCGCGGCGAGGTATCCCGGCCTGAACGTGATCGCGGCCCGGGTGGCGTGGCCATGGCAGTCGGAGATGATCGCCATCGCACTCCACAAAGCGAACGTCTGGATGGAGCTCCACGGCTGGTCTCCGCGCTATTTCCCCGACGAGCTCAAGCGCGAGATCGGGAAGCGGCTTCGCAAGCGAGTGTTCTTCGGCGCCGACTACCCGATGCTCAGCCACGAACGGCTGGTGGAGGAATGGCGTGAGCAAGGCTTCTCGCCGGACGTCCTCGACGACGTGTTCTCGGGCAACGCCGAATCATTTCTCACCTCGATGGGAGTCGAGTGATGGACCTGGGACTGACCGGGAAAGTAGCCATTGTGGGCGGTGGCAGCGATGGCCTGGGTTTCGCGATCGCCGATCGCCTCTTGCGCGAAGGCGCCTTCGTCACGATCTTCGCGCGTCGCGCGGAGAAGATCTCGGCCGCCGCGAAACACCTTGCCGGCAAATACGGCGAGGAGCGGGTCCTCGGGCTTGCCGCCGATTGCTCGGCCGAGGCCGACCTCGAACGGGTCACGGCCGCGACGCTCGCACGGTTCGGTGAGGCCGTCCACGTCCTGGTCACCAACGACGGTGGACCGCCGATCCGCCGGATCGCGGAACTCACCGACGACGTGTGGCTTCAAGCCTTCGAGCGCCACTTCTTCTACGTCGTCAGGTCCGTGCGAGCCACGCTGCCGCACATGACGGCCGAAGGGGGCAGCATCCTCAACGTCGTCTCGGGTGTCGTCGAGCGCCCGGCCGCCGGCATGGCAGCGCCCGTGGCGGTGTGGTCCGCGGTGATCGGTTACGCCAAGACCCTGGCCCTGGAGGTCGGGAAGCACGACATCACCGTCAACACCCTGTTGTCCGGCTACTTCGACACCCCGCTGCTGGGCAGAACCCTCGACAGGCAGCCGGAACTCTCCAGGGTCCGGCTGGGGAGCGGGTTGCCGATGGGACGCATCGGGGAGCCCCGCGAGTTCGGCGACGTGGTCGGCGCGCTCGTGTCACCGAATCTCAGGTTCGTCACCGGCGCGGTGATTCCGGTCGACGGCGGGGCCGGTGTCGGGATGGGCGCGAGCTTCGATTCGCCGCCCGCCGCGAAGTGACCACCGTGGCTGTGAAGGTGTCCAGTCAGCGTGTCGGGTCGCGATGTCGCAGGCAAGAACCTAGCCGGGCGGCGACGCCGCATCTCTGTCTCGTCGACGACAAATGCTCGCGCTGTCACCGGGTGCTGGCTTAAGATGCGAAGGCCGGTCCACGGGATCGGCCGCGACGGGAACCAGGAAGCCGGTGTGAGTCCGGCACGGTCCCGCCACTGTGACCGGGGAGCCGACCTCGCGCTGACCACGGCGAAAGCCGGAAGGTCGGGGAAGGCGCCGATCCGGGAGTCAGGAGACTGACCTGTCGCGGACACCATCTACGGGGCGCGGACCCCAGGAGGCGTTCATGCTGGGAGTGTCGGCGCGACCGAGGCTCGACGACCCGGAGCGGCACCGGTCCGCTCGGTCCTCTGCCTCTGGCGGCCATCGGGCTTCTCACCGAGCGTATCGGCGCGAACGATACGGCGGACCGTGTGCGCGGTCAGCAGATTCACGTTTGGCTGTGCGGCGCCTGTCATTTTCCTGTGCCCATTCCTGAGCCGCGGCATTCCGCAGCCATCAGGCTTTCGAGCGGTCCCGGCGTGCGCTACTATTTTTTTCAGGCGCCTGAGGCGCCAGGAATCTGGGGGCAGGGCACAAGGGAAGAACGGTTCGCGGCACACTGCCATGCACTGTTCTCGCGGCCCTGCCGGGTGTCGTCTTTGTCATCGTGACCCGCATCTTCCCCGCGCGTACCGCGCGGTTTGCAGCTTGGAGAGGACCAGTCGTGAAAGACAGACGCAGGTATCGGCGCGCGTTCGCGGTGTTGTTCGCCTTTTTCGCCGCGCTGGTGGGGACCGCTGTTCCGGCGGGTGCTTCGGCCGCCGTGTCCTGGACCGAGGGCCCGTGCGGTGGGACACCGGGGATCACCGTGGTCGCGGATCTGACGAAGTTCCCCGGTGGCAAGGTGATCCGCCGGTGCGACACGGGCAGCCCCGCCACCGCGTTCGCCGCGCTCGCCGACGTCGGGCTGTCTCCGGAGCACGGCACCGGACAGGGGCAGAACGGCCCGTACGACTACCTGTGCCGCATCGACGGGCATCCGACCGCGGCCGAGGACCCCTGCACCGGGTTCGTGCCGGACGGCGGATACTGGGCGTTCTGGGTCCCCGACACGGCGGGCGCGAACTGGACCTATGCCCTGGAGGGTGTCGACACCTACCATCCGGCGTCCGGTGCGGTGCTCGGATTCTCGTTCGGCGCGGGTACCGCTTCGGACCCGAACGCGATGAGCCTGACGCTCGCCCAGGCGAAGGATCCGAACGGGAACCCGCCGCGCTGATGTCCAGGAGCCGGGCCGGCGCGCTGTTCGGGTGCCTGCTGATCGCCGGTGTGCTCAGCGCACCGGCTGTGCCGTCGTCGGCCGCCACGGGTTCGCCCGCGGCGTCGGCGGCGGCCGGTTTCCTGGAACGGGAATTCGCCCGGCTCGGCCACAGCTATCCGGCACCGGGGTCAGGCGGTGCCGACGGTGGCCTGGTCGCCGACGCGCTGCTCGGCCTGCACGCGGCCGGGGAGACCGGCGGCGAGTTCGCCGCGGCTGCGGCCAAGCTGCGACAGTCGTTCTTCAACGGCGCGATCACCGTCTCCGGGATCGTCGCGAAGTATCTGATGGTCGCGACGCGGGCCGGAGTGGATCCGGCGTCGTGGGGCACTGACTCCCTGGGCAAGTCGATCGATCTGGTGCGGCGCCTGGAGTCCACTGTGGACGAAAACGGCCGGTACCGCGATCTCAATGCCGGTCCGTACGACCCACGGCGGGACAAGTCCAATGTCTTTTCCCAGTCGCTGGCGCTGATCGCGCTGCACGAGCGCGGCAGGACGGGCAAGGAGCGGAAGGCACTGGACTACCTGCTGCGGCAGCAATGCCCGGGTGGCGGCTTTCGCGCGGCTCCGGCCAGGGACGCCCCGGCTTCGGCCTGCACGACGGAGGAGACGCTGGTCAGTGTGGACTACACGGCGATGGCGGTGTGGGCGCTGGCGGAACTGAAGAGCGATCCGGCCGCGCTGGGCCGGGCGGTCGCCTGGTTGCGGTCGCGGCAGCAGCCCGATGGGAGTTTCGCGGACCTGGGCAGGTCCAACGCCAACAGCACCGGGCTGGCGGCCTTGGCGCTGACCAAGGCCGGCGACGTCGCCGACGCCGGCCGGGCCAACGGCTGGCTGGTCTCCCTCCAGCTACCGCCCGGCGGGCCGGTACCCGCGATGGCCGGGGCAGTGGCTTTGAGCGCCGACGCCTACCAGGCGATGCAGCGCGATCCCGCCGGATTCTGGGCCGGTCAACAGGATCAGCTGCGCCGGGGCACCGCGCAGGCGATCCTCGCGCTGTCGGCGGCTCCGGTGCGAGATCCGCAGCCGCCCCCGGTAGCTCCCCCGGATCCCGTGACTCCCCAGCCGAATCCCAGCGGAACTCAGCGGGTCACGCCTCCGACGACATCGGTGGCGAGGAGTGCTTCCGACAGCGATCCGGCGGCGGTCGGGTCCGCTGGGCCGAGGCACAGTACCTCGTCGGCGGAGAGCATCCCGGCAGCGCCGTCCGCGCCACCTGAGCTGCCGCAAGCGGTCCCCGCCCCGGAGCCGGCCGTGGCTGTGGGCGTAGCCGCCGCGTTGCCCCCGCGTGAGGCGGATTTCCTGGCCTTTCTGCGAGGCCCGTGGGGAATCGCGTCCTCGGTACTGCTCGGGTTCGCCCTCGCCGCCGCGGGTTACTGGCTTTTCGCGCGCAAGAACGGGACCGAGCGGGGGACGAAGTGATGGAGCGGCGGAGAACCCTCTTGCTGCCAGCGGTATTAGCCCTGCTCGCGGGTACCGCGGCTCCCGCGGCGGCGGTCGACCAGGGCCGGGGCAGCGCCGGTTACTGCCAGGACGCGAGCGGGGTCACCGTGGTCGTGGACTTTCAGCAGCTCGGTGGTGACGTACTGATCCGGTGTGCGCGGGGTGAGCAGGAGAGCGGGCTCGCGGCGTTGCGGAACGCCGGGATCGAGGTGACCGGGACCCAGCGCTGGGGGCCGGCGTTCGTCTGCCGTCTCGAAGGAAAGCCCGGCTCCGACAGCGAGGACTGCGTGGACACCCCGCCGGCGAGCGCGGCCTGGATGTACTGGACCGCGGCGAACGGGGGAACCTGGGCGAGCAGCCAGTACGGTGCGATGAACCGCAAACCCCCGCTGGGGAGTTTCGAGGGCTGGTCGTTCTCGAAGGACCGGACGGCCGGGAGCAATCCGCCGCCGAGGATCGGGCCGGTGCGGCCCGGCCAGCGGGCCGAGGCCCCGCCGCCGGCCGATGTCCAGCACGGTGCGATCCCCGGCAGGGAGGGCGCGCCGCGGTCCGCCGCGCCGCCGTCGGCTCCGCCGTCCCCGGCCACCCCCGCTGCCTCGTCCGCCACCCCTGGCACGGTTTCTCCCTCAGCTTCCGGCCCGCCGCCGTCCTCGGTTGGCGGGGTCGCGCCCGGTGGTGTCACCTGGACCGGCGGGCAGGGCGTGTCCAGTCCCACCGCGGACGAGAGCGGCTTCCCTTGGGGCGCCTTGATCGGTGGCGCCGGCGCGCTACTGCTCGGCAGCGCTGCTGCTTACGTCGCGCGGAAACGCGCACGCGCCTCCGGATAGCCTTTCGAGCCCGGCCGACGTTCCTGCGCGACGGTATTGCAAAGGGGATTTGACCGATTCACCCGCAACCCCGTTCGCTTTCATCGTTGCCTAGAATCGAAAATGTCGGCGGGCAGCTGAGAAACCGGCTTGCCGCGGCGACGAGGCGGTGATTCACCAACCCGCGACTTGCCGGGAAATACGTTTCCTGTGGCCGGAACGTCCATTCCTGTTCCTTGGCCGCGGAAAAGATCAGCGCTACTTCAAGTGCCGACCGGCGCCTCGCGACGTCACCCCATCGACTGATCTGCCGTCACACCGATGGACCAGACACCACCACGGCGGAAGTGAGTAAGCTGTCCGTCCCAAGCTGAGTGAGGTGTGCGGTGACGACGCCACGTCAGGAACAAGGCCGCGTTCCACCCGGAATCGGGCCGGCCCGCGAATGATGACCATGGCGCGCCGGAGCGCGGCGGAGCCCGCCGGTTGCGCATTGTGGCGACCGAGCAGACCGGGTGACATTTCGGAGGCACCCTCGGGAGATCACCCCATGGTGGACCTGCCCTACCCTGAACGGCCTCGGACGGAAACGGAATCGGCATGAGTGGCCGGTCGGCGACACGGAATTCAGGGGGCCACGCGTCATGACCAGGCCATTACCTTCCGGCGGGCAGGAGCGGCCCGCCGGAACGCGGCCTCTTCCCTCGCAGCGGGAACGCGTCAAGGTCGCGCGGAAATGGGCCTATCTCGTCAGTCTCACCACTTACATCCCCCTGTCGCACGACGAGATCGAACGAGAGCTGCTCGGCCTGCTCGACCGGCTGCTCGACGCGGTGAGCGGAGACCAGCCCGCCATCGAGAGCGCGGCGGAGGTCGGCGCCGAACTCGTCCGGCTGCACTGTGTCGGCAAGACGAGCCTGCAATGCACGGTGGACGTGCTCGCCTCCGCGATGCTGACACCGGCGGATTCCTCGTCCGCCGGCCGGTTGCCGGAGCGCGTCGCCCGATTGCTCGGTGCCCTGGCATCCGGTTACGTGGAGGCGATCCGTTCGACGACCGTCGAGCAGCAGGACGCCAGTAACGAGGCGTTGTTCAACGCGGTCCGGAAGTCGCAGCGTGAACTACAGGCCAGCGAAGCCCAGCTGGACGAGATCTTCGTCAGTTCGCCGAGCGGCATCGCGGTCACCGGGCCCGACGGGCAGTTCATCCGCACGAATCCCGCTCTGCACCGGATCCTGGACCGGACGGCGGGTGAGGTCGCGAGCGGCAACCTGTTCGAGTTCGCCCACGAAACGGATCGACGGATCCTGCGGGACGGATACCGCGATCTCCGGGAAGGCAGGTTCGACCGGCTGCGATCGCGCCCGCACTTCGTCACCAAGGACGGTGACCTGTCCCAGGTCACGCTCACCGCTTCGCTGCTGCGCGGTGCGCACGGCCGTACCGGGCACTACGTCACGATCGTGGCCGACGACGCGGAACTGGCGCTCCTGCAGAACCAGCTGCGCCACCAGCTGTTGCACGACATGCTCACCGGGCTGCCGAACCGGCAGTTCTTCAGCACGCACCTCGAGCATGTGCTGCACCTGCCGAATCCGGCGACGCTCTACCACCTGCAGCTCGACGGACTGTCGCTGGTCACCGACGGTCTCGGCAGGAAGGCCGGGGACACCCTGCTGCGGACCGTCGCGGACCGGCTCAGCTCCGCGGTAGCGGGTGAGAACGCGATGGTCGCGCGGTTCGAGAGCGACAAGTTCGGAATTCTGATCGAAAACACGGCGACCACCCCGGACGCGGCCACGACGATCGAGCGGATCAACGAAACGCTGGCCGAGCCGGTCTACGTCGGCGGCAAGGGCCTGGCGGCGATGGCGACCTTCGGCGTGGCCGAAAGCCTTTCCCGTGACGTCGAACCGGCCGAGTTGCTGCGTTCGGCGGACCTGGCGATGCGGCGGGCCAGGAGCAAGGGCCCCGGCCGGTGGGAGCGGTACGACCCGGTGTGGGACGCCCACGCCGGGGAGGCCATCGGCCTGGTGGCCGCCATGCCCGGCGCGTGGGAGAACGGCGAACTGGGCATCGGTTACGAGCCGCTGGTACGCCTTGCCGACGGCACGATCATCGGGGCCGAGGCGCGGCTGCGGTGGGAACACCCGGAACTCGGGGTGGTACCGAGGGAACGGTACCTCGAACTCGCCGAGCGCACCGCGTTGATCGGCCCGCTCGGCGCGTGGCTGATCGAGCGCGCCTGGACGGAGAAAGCCGCGGGCGGTGGCGTGGATCTGTCGCTGCTGGTTCCGCTCACGCCGAATCAGCTGGCCGATCCCGGGTTGCCCGGGAAGATCCAGGGAATCCTGGACAGCGCCGGGCAGGCCGCCGGACGGATGTGGCTCGGCCTGCCTGCCGGGGCGTTGCTCGGGTCAAGGCACGAGATCGCCGACAACGCGCGCGTGCTCGCGGACCTGGGAATCGGAATCGTGCTGGACGACTTCGGCGCGACGCCGGGTGAGCTGGTGCTGCTCGAGGATCTTCCGGTACATGCCGTACGCCTCGACTCCCGCCTCGTGTGGCGTGCCGCCGAGGACTCGATCGTCATCGCCGCGACGAGGAACATGATCGCGCTGGTTCGCCAGGCCGGGCTCACCGTGCTCGCCGGTGATCTCGAAACGGGCGCACAGGCGCGGTGGTGGCAGCGAGCGGGAGTCGATCTGGGAATGGGCCCGCTGTTCACCGGCGACGCCGGGTCGGCGACCGACCTCGAATCCCTCATCCGCGGCGAACGGGCCGGACCGTTTCGAGGACGATGAGCCTCAGTGTCCTGAGTGGACTATCGTGCGGCGGAAACGTTCGTGCGGGCCAAAATCGCCGACGACCAGGACCACGGTGGGCAAGCCGCGGATCGTGGTTTCAGGATTTGTGCGCGACTCCGGCGTAGAGGATCTGGTTCAGTACCGGGTCCTCGGCGATGTCGCCCGGCCCGGCAGGACGCCAGGTGCCGCACCCGACCAAGCCGGGTTCGAGCAGTTCGAGGTCGCCGAACAGGGTGCGCACCTCGTCGTAGGGACGGGCGGTGACCTGGTCGCCCCCTCGGGTGGCGACCTTGAGCGCTTCCCGGACCTGGGAGGGCTGGTAGTCCTCGGTGATGTGGGTGATCGCCAGGTAGCTCCCGGCGGATATCGCGTCGACGTAGCGGTCTACCAGGCCGCGGGGGCCGGACTCGTCCGGGATCCAGTGCAGCAGGCACAGGAACAGCATCCCGACCGGCTCGTCGAGATCCAGCAATCGACGCAGCCGAGGATCGCTGAGGATGACGCTGGGTTCGCGGGCGTCCGCGTGGAGCACGGTGGCGCGCTTGTTGCCTTTCAGGATCAGTTCGCTGTGTGCGACCGCGATGGGGTCGTGGTCCACATACACCACCCGGCATTCCGGGTCGGCGTCCTGCGCGATCTCGTGCACGTTGCCGACGGTCGGCACGCCCGAACCGATGTCGAGGAACTGGCGGATGCCCTGATCGACCATGAACCTGACGGCCCGCCGGAGAAACGCGCGGTTGAGCCTCGCGACACCACGCGCGTGCGGCACGAACCGCTCGGCCTTGGCGGCGGCCTCGCGATCCACCGCGAAATTGTGCCCACCGCCCAACATGTAGTCGTAGATTCTGGCGGCACTCGGCACCGCGAGGCTGATACCCGGTGGGACCCAGTCCGGCGTTTGTGTCAGCGTGGACACCCCAATCGTTCCTCGGGCCGTGAGCATACCGAGCTCGGCACGGTGATCGGTATCAGGTCACGACTTCGCGCTCACCCGAACGAGCGCTGTCGGCTGCCGCCGAACGGCGCTAGCGTGATCTGTCCCTTGCTGCGTCGGCGATGGAGTGCGAATGCCCGTACCGGTTGCGCCCGGTCGATGGCCGGTGCTCGGACACACTCCTGCCATGCTGCGGCGTCGCTTCCGATTCACCTCGTCCTTGCACACGCACGGGGATGTGGTGCGGATTTATCTCGGTCCGATGGAGACATATTTCCTGACCAGTCCGGAATTGACACACCAGGTCCTGGTCACCGACGGAGGCAGTTTCCGCAAGGGTGCGATGTTCGAGAAATTCCGGCCGTTGATCGGCAACGGACTCGCCTTCGCCGACGGCGCTTTCCATCTGCGGCAGCGCCGGCTGATGCAACCCGCTTTCCATCGCGACACCATCGCGCGGCACACGGAGATCATGGCGCGGGCCGCCGCCGGGCTGATCAGGACATGGCGGCCGGGCGAGGTGCGCGAAGCAGACCACGACATGCAGGCACTCGCGGTCGGCATCGTCGGCGAGGCACTGTTCTCCACCGAACTCGGCAAAGCCGCGATCGAGGAGGCCCGCCGTTCGATCCCGGTCATCGTCAAATACGGCATGATCCGCGTCCTGGCGCCCACGTTCGTGGAGAAGCTCCCCATTCCGGCCAACCGGCGGTTCGACGACGCCATCGACCGCATGCGCGCGATCGTGCTGGAGCTCATCGAGGACTGGCGTGCCGAACAGGCCGACCACGGCGACCTGCTGTCCATGCTGCTACTGGCCAGGGACGCCGAAACCGGCGAGGGGATGACGGATCAGCAGGTGCACGACGAGGTCATCACCCTGCTCACCGCGGGAATCGAGACCAGCGCGCTGGCATTGTCCTGGCTGTTCCACGAAATCGCCCAGAACCCGGAAGTCGAACAAAAGCTGCATGACGAGGTCGACGAGGTCCTCGGCGGCAGGCAGGTCACCGCCGGCGACGTACCGCAGCTGGTCTACACGCGGCAGATCATCAACGAGGTGCTGCGTGTATATCCGATCTGGATTCTCATGCGGCGGGTCATCAAGGAGGTCGAGCTCGGTGACGTGCGTTTGCCGCCGGGCAGCGAGGTGATCGTCAGCCCGCACGCCATGCATTTCGACCCCAGGTTCCACGACCACCCCGAACGTTTCGACCCGGGCCGGTGGACGGGCGAACGAGCCAAGAACCTTCCCCGCGGGGCCTATGTTCCGTTCGGCGCCGGTACCCACCAATGTATCGGGAATTCCTTCGCCATCACCGAGATCACGATCGTCGTGGCCACGATCGCCGCGAAGTGGCGCCTGGTTCCCGTCCCGGGAAAACCGGTTCGGGTGAGGTACACGACCACCGCCTATCCGAGCCGTCTGCCGATGACGGTCGTCCCCCGCGACCGATAATTCTCGATCACGGTATTTCAGTGGAGGTTTGTTTTATGCACCGGCGTCATGGCAGGGTGAAACGCCGTCCCCTGCGCCGTGCCGGCGCGGCCACGTCGGCCGTTCTGGCGACCACGCTCCTGCTGGCGCCCGCTCAGGCACAGGCCACCGAGTCGTCCTGCCAGGACCTGAACATCCCGGTGCAACTCCTCGGACTGGTTCCCGAGACAGTCCACGGCAGACTGTGCACACCGCCGGGAGGCGCGGAAACCGTTCAGGTGCTGGTTCCCGGCGCGACCTACAACAGCGCGTACTGGGATCCCGCCCTCACCCCGGAGATCCGTTCGTTCCGGCTCGCGATGAACCAGGCAGGGTATGCCACTTTCACCCTCGACCGGCTCGGCAGTGGCGCCAGTTCCCGGCCACCCAGCGCACTGCTGACCGCGTTCACCCAGGCGGACGTGGTGCACCAGGTGATCCAGGCGATCCGGCGCGGCGAAGCGGGATCGCGGTTCGGCAAAGTGATTCTCGGCGGGCACTCGCTCGGCTCCGCCATCACCGTGCTCGAGGCGGGGACTTACCACGACGTGGACGGCGTGCTGGTCACGGGCCTGGCGCACCACATCAACCCTCCTGGCGCGCTGATCGTCCTCGGCTCGTTCATCCCGGTCGCGCTCGACCCGGCGACGTCGCAGCGGGGACTCGACCCCACCTACCTGACCACTCGGCCAGGCACCCGCTACCCGGCATTCCACGCGCCCGGACCCGACATCCCCGAGGTGGTCGCCTACGACGAGGCCACCAAGGACGTCGTCGCCCCCGGCGAACTGCTCGACGCCGCCGCCCTCGCCACGATCCTCCCCTACACCTGGCAGATCACCGCGCCGACGCTGGTCGTCGTCGGAGGCGGGGACGCCGGCCTCTGCGGCCCGCTCGCGACCGACTGCACCTCCTCGGCCGGCCTGCTGGCGTCCGAAGCGCCCTACTATTCGACGGCGGCGCGACTGCGGACCTACGTCCTGCCCGGCTACGGCCACTCGATCAACTACGCGCCCAACGCACCCGACTACCACCAAGCCGTCGCGCAGTGGGCCGCCGACATGGGATTCTCCCAGTAGCCGACGCCGAAAGACGCGGGGTCACTCCGGGTCCTTCACCAGACCATCCGCGGCTTCGAGACCGAGAATGTCGAGCAACAGCGCGCAGTCCTGCGCGTCGAGCGCCGCCGAGGCAACCATGCGCGCGCCGCGACGACGCTGTTCCTGACTCAGTTCCGCGATGTCGACCTCGTCCGCCGCACCCCGCGAGTACCGCCCCATGATCCCCCTTCGATCGCTGCCGCCATGCGTTCTCGGTACCGCCGGGGGCCAGGGCGGGCTGGGTCCGAAACCGTTTCCCGACGGTAGCGGGAAAGCCGCTGTGTTGTGGATACGGCAGCCGGGCAGTACCGAGGACCACCACTGCCACCGACAGTGGGTTTACCTACACCGGCCGGGTGAGCCCCGCGGGCGACGACGGTGGCAAGTGTCCGGTACCGGCGGATTGACCCGTCCGCCCGGTGTTCAGGCGGTGACGGCGGCCGGGAAGACCCGGCCGGCGCAGGAGATCCACAATGGACGGTCCGGCCGCCGCGAGCACGCCGGCCGGCACCCGGGTCACACCGGGACTTCGGCCCTGCCCCCGAGGCCGGATGGCGGCGGCGCCGCCGACTGGCCCCTTGTGAGCGGTGTTTTCCTTGCCCAGCATGGAAACACACCGACCCACGACCTGAGGAACCACATCATGATGAGCCGTCTCGTCATCGGGGTGTTCGCCGCGCTCACGGTGCCGACCGTCACCGCCGCCCCGTTGGAGGCCCAGGGCCTCGCTCCCCAAGTGTCGACCACGGTGGTGGTCAACGAGGTGGCCCCCTCGGGCCCGGCCGGTGAGAAGGACGAGTTCCTCGAACTGCGCAACATCAGCACTGCCCCCGTGAGCCTCACCGGTTTCACCCTGCGGTTCTCCGGGCCGACCTGCGCGCTCACCACCGTCCTCGCCCTTCCGGCGGGGCTTGTGCTGCAGCCCGCCAATGCCGCGGGCCAGTACCTCGTCGTGACGGGCCAGGACTTCGCCGGCACCATCTACGACCAGACGAACGTGCTGTCGTTCGTCGGCCCCGACCTGATGCGCGCCGACGTCGGCGCGGTGGCTCTCTTCGACCCCACCGGAAGGCGGGTCGACGCGGTCGGGTGGGCAGCACCGTTCCGCTCGGCGTGCCCGCAGGAGGGGCCGCCCGCGCGCACCCCGCCGCCGTCGCTGGGCCTGTCCCTGTCCCGCAACTACCTGAGCTGGGACACCGACAACAACCGCAACGACTTCAACCCGACGCCCCGTACTCCCGGCGCCCAGTGGCCGGAACCCCTGGCACGGCCGGAAACCGGTCTCCCCCGCTGAGCGCCGGTGCCTCAGGTCCAGACACCAACGCCCCCCGGGCGATCCTGATGCTGCCCGAATGGAATGGCCGCCCGCCCGCCTTTCCGGCAATCCCACGACCGGCGATCACTTTCACATAACAACACTCCGGAATAGGCAACCGGACGGGCATTACGCCGAACGGCCCAATCACCAGTTCCCTGAAGCGCGATGCGTATTTCGTCGGCGAACCGCATCGGAAGACCGCCACGCGCAAGCAGAGTGCCCCAGGCGGTGATCCACCTCACAAAGCAAGTATCAGCCGTGGCGGATGTAACGCCGGACGTCGCGCGACCGATGCGCCCGTCAGGTGAAACGCTTTCACCACGTTTCGGGGGGATCCCAGCACGCGTATCGGGAATGCACGCGCGATGACATTCCGGATACCGGCTGTCTTCCGTATTACGAGCTGCCTACGGCGGGTCGTGGTCGGGAATTCCCCCGCTCACACTTGTGAAGTAGGAGAGTCTCCCGGATGACCACGGTCCTCACCACTGAGCCCGGCGCCTCGGCCGCCGAGCCCGCCTCGGTGTCTCCCCGCCCCCGGGCCCGGGTCTGGAACTGGTTCGCATTCGGGCTCACCACCGCGGTTTTCGTCGTGCTGGCCTGGAACCGGCGCTGGATGAGCGACGACGGGCTGATCGTGCTGCGGACGGTGCGGCAGATCCTGGCCGGGAACGGGCCGGTGTTCAACCTCGGCGAACGGGTCGAATCCAATACCAGCACGCTGTGGACGTTTCTGCTCACGTCATTGGCCTGGATCCCCGGCCTCCGGCTCGAGTGGCTGGCGGTGCTCACGGGCTTGATCTGCGCGACCGGCGGTCTGCTGCTCGCTCTCGACGGCGCCCGGCGGCTCGCCGGCTCCGGCCGGTCGGTGTTCGTGGTGCCGGCCGGTGCGCTCGTGATGATCGCGCTGCCGCCGTTTCGCGACTTCGCCACGTCGGGACTGGAGACCGGGCTGATCACGCTGTGGCTCGGTGCCACGTGGTGGCTGCTGGTGCGGCACGCCCGGCGCCAAGCGAACGAACCGGTGGTGCTGACCGCCCTCGTGATCGGCCTCGGCGTCCTGGTCCGCCCGGACCTCGGACTGTTCAGCGCCTTTGCCGGGGCCGGGCTGCTGGTGCTCACGTGGCGGGGCTGGCGTGCCGCGCTGATGTGGATCGCCGCGGCCGCCGCGCTGCCGGTCGCGTATCAGATCTTCCGGATGGGCTACTACGGTCTGCTCACCCCGAACACCGCGCTGGTCAAGGAAGCCTCCAACGCGTTGTGGCACAGGGGGCTCATCTACCTCGCCGATTTCGCCGGCCCCTACTACCTGTGGATCCCGCTGGGATTGTGCGCGCTCGTCTCCGTGTTCCTGCTGTGGCGTAAGCCCGTGGACAAGCGTGTCGCGGTGGTGGTGGCCGTGCCGCTGCTCGGCGCGCTCGCGCTGGCGCTCTACGTCATCCGGGTCGGCGGCGACTTCATGCACGGACGCATGCTGCTGCCCGCGCTGTTCAGTCTCCTGCTGCCGGTGATGGCGATCCGGCTGACCCGCGCGACCGTCGTGCCCACGGTCGCGCTCGCCGCGTGGGCGCTGGTCGCCACCGGCTGGCTGCGGACCGAGTACACGAACCTGTCCCGGCCGATGAACGAGGCGACGGGCATCGCCGACGAACGCGCCGCCTACGTGACCGAAAGCCACCACACGCACCCGATCCTCGCGGAGGACTTCGATCAGTTCACCGCGATCGCCGAGCCGATCCGCGCACTGCTGCCCAGCGGCCATGGCGCGGTGCTCGTGCGCACCGAACAGGGCGACTGGCATCTCTACCCGGCCGGCACCGGGCGCAGCGTCGCGACCTTCTTCAACATCGGCGGCCCCGGCATGCTCCTGCCGCTGGACATGTGGGTCCACGACCCCATCGGGCTGTCCAATCCGGTCGCCGCGCACACCACGCCCTATCCCGATCGCCGGGTCGGGCACAACAAGTACGCGGGCATCGACTGGGAGGTCGGTGATCTGGCCGAGGGAACGACGGCGCAGCTCGCCGAGCGCGGCGACTTCACGGCCGCCGACCTGGACGCGATCCGCCACACGCTCGCTTGCCCCGGCACCCAGGAGATGCTCGCCTCCGTACGGGCACCGCTGACCTTCGACCGCTTCCGGGACAACTTCGTGCACGCCATCGAACGCAGCGGACTGCGCTACGACCACAGCCCAAGCACAACGCAGACATGCTCCTGAGGTCGAGTGCGCGCCGTTCCGGCTTCGCGCAGTTCATCCTTCACGGGGCCTGAGGCGCGGCCTCCCTTCCCGGTGTTTCGGCCGTTGCCGGGTCACCGGTGAAGGCGAGGAGATGGAGCGCGTCTTCGAGGGCTCGGCGCGAGCGGACGCGCAGCCGGGCGACGAGTTCGGCTCGCCGGGCATCGTCGGCCGCCGCGAACTCGCGTTTCCACGATTCGGTTCCGTGAATACTGGCGATCACCGTGTCGAGATCGACGTCAACGGCCAGTGACAGGGACGTTCGTTCCGTCATGGTCACCTTCCTTTGCGGGACTCGGGTTTTCCTGGCTTTGCCGGGGCCGCGGTACCGGGCGGGCCCTGGCAGCGAACCGGCGGACGAGCGGTGGCATGACCAGGCAGATGGCGAACAGCCGCAGGCTCTGGACCGCCGAAACGATCGGCACGTCGGCGCCGGTGGATCCCGCGGTGGCCAGTACCGCGTTGATCCCGCCGGGAGTCGTGGCGAGGTAGACGTCGAGGAAGCGCATGTCGGTGACGCGCGTCAGCAGCCAGGCCAAGCCGGTGCAGGCCAGGCAGATCAGGATGGTCCCGGCGAGAATGTGCGGAAGCGCTTTCCCGACCTGGCGCAGCGAGGGCGTGCTGAAGCGGAGACCGACCTCCAGGCCGATGACGAGGAAGATCAGGTCCCGTAGCGGGCCGGCGGGGGTGAAGCCGCTGGTCACGTCCGCGGTGGTGGCGATGGCGGCGGTCAGCATCGACCCGAGCACCATCGGGGCTGGCAGCGACAGCCGGCGGCCGAGACCGCCGCCGAGCACACAGATCGCGGTCAGTGCGAGCAATCCGGTGATCTGGTTCGGCGCGGTGACAAGCGGAGGAAAGAAGGCCGGACCGGCCGGCGGCGGATCGCTGTCGCCTGCCGAAGTGTGCTGCACCGCGAAGACGAGTAGCGGCGCGGTCATCGCGACGAAGCCGACCCGCAGGTACTGCGCGACGGCGACCAGGCGGGAGTCGGCGCCGACCGCGGAGGCGCAGGCCACGATCGCCGCCGAGCCTCCCGGCATCATCGCCAGCACCGTGTCCGGCAACGCGACCCGCGTAGTGCGAGACATCCCGTACGCGATGGCGGTGCTGACGACGACCGTGGCCAGGGTAACCGCTGTGAGAGGCAGTACAGAGGGGCCGATCGACGCGAGAGCGCCCCAGTGCAGATAGCCGCCCATCATGGCTCCCACCATGGCGTGGCCCGCCCGGGTGAGCTGCCGCGGCAGCGGCTTCCCGGCCATTCCGGTCAGTGCGAGCGCCGCACCGAGTACCAGGGCGACCAGCAGGTGCGCGGCCGGGACACCGGCTCGATCCGCGAACTCGCCGAGGATCCCGGCGGCCACCAGCGCGAGGACCCACGGCCATCCCTCGCGGATCCGGTGGTAGAGCGTGTTCTGCTTCGGAAGGGTGGTCATCACGGTGCGACGTTCGCCTTTCACTGGCCGCTACCCGAGGGCGAGTAGCGGTGAGTGTTCAGGTGGACACGTACAGCAACGTATCGTGAACCGATCCAGAAAAGGGACAAACATCATCATTGCGACACCTTCGAGTGATCACGAGCACCGAGTCGACGGAGACGCCGGGATCCCGCCACCCGAGTCCACAAAGGACCAACGGCGGCCACTGGCACGCAGCGGACTGTCTACAAAGGACGCACGGTGGCGGGCGCCTGCGACCGGAGTGGCGACTCCGCACCGGAGGCCTGTCCTGTCGATCCCGCAAGGTCCGCTTCACCGGAATCTCGTTACGACATCAGGGTGAACGCGTGCGAGTTCGATAACAGGACGGAGGGTAATCGCTACTTTCCCGGTGGTTGCCCGCCGCCACTGGGAAGGACCCACCGTGATCGAAGATCGACCCCAGCCCATGCCGGGCTGGCGAGGGGGCGACGGCAACGCCGCCTATCTGGACAAGAACCTGCGGCACCGGCCGATGGACCTGTCCCTGGACGACACCGTGAGCTGGCGGGTGGTGTTCCAGATCTGGTCGCGCGCGGCCGCGGCCTCGGTCGCGGTCTGGCTGGTGTTCGCGCTGATCGCCTTCCTGGTCGGCCTGGGCAGCGCGTCCTCCTCCAGCCGGCTCAGCAGCTCCGGGCTCGGCGCCTCGGCTGTGCTCTACTCGATCGGCACCCTGCTGGCCATCGTGGCCTTCTTCGTGGTGGCGCTGCTGACCAAGCTGCCCGAACCGATCGCCGAGTGGCGGGTGCTGCTGGCCGACCGCGCCGAGTTCGCGCCCGCCGTGTACAGCCAGATCGCGGGCACTCTGCGGGAGCGCCAGCTGCCCATCGGCGGCGGCGCGCGACGCATCCGCACCGGGTTCGGCCCGGCGCACCACAGCAACCGGCTGGTCCTCACCGAGGGGGATTTCCGGGTGTACGTCTCGGTGTTCAGCTACGGCACGAGCCTCTACCTGGGCTGGCTGATGTGGCGCTCGCGGCGCGGGAGCACGCTGATCGGGCAGTTCCTGGCCGGCATCGTGCGCGGCATGGCGGGCCACAACGACCCGGAGATCGCCATGCTGCGCGCCGAGCGGGCGCGGGCCATGCGCGAGGCCGTGCACGCCGCCTGCCGGGAGGGCCTGATCGTGGCCGTGGACGGCCTCCAGGTGCCCGACCAGTACGGCTTTCCCTACGGCATGCCTGCCGTGGAGGACGGGGAGTTCGCCAGCGCGCCGGTGCCCGGCGCGGGCTACCCTCAGCCGGTGCAGCCGCCGATGCCACCGCCGGCACAACCGCCGGAGACCGGGCGGCACGCCACGCCGGGAACCCAGGCGCCGTGACCGTTCCCGGCGTTCTGCTGGAGAGTTCGGCACGGATGAGCTGGGCGTGGGCCGGCCTGCGGGTGAGCCCCGCCCCGAAACTGGCCGACACCCGCGCGTACGCCGACGTGGCCGAGCCCCAGCGGCGCGCACAGACCACCGCCCGCGAGCGCGCCTGGCTCGCGGGCCAGTGGACCACCGAGTCGCAGGCCCGCTGGGAACTGCGGTTCGGCAACGACCCGGCGACGCGGCTGGTGTCCTGCACCCTGCTGGCCCGGGTGCAGGACACCGACCCCCGGCTGGCCGAGCAGGCGGCGGTGCGGCTGCGGGACCGCCTCGCCGCCGCGCCCGCGCACGTGCTGACCGAGCCGGTGCTCGACGAACACGAGATCAGCCACCGGCTCGTGCCCGGCCCGCTGGACGGCCGGGGCAGCTTCGAGGTGCGCAAGCGGCTGAGCTGGGCGACGTGTTCGAGGCGCGACACGGGGCGGCAGGTCTGCTTCGCCGTGTCCCCGCTGGTGCCCGAGGACCGGTCCTGGGAACCCCTGTGGCACGAGCTGGCAAGGCTGCCCCAGCCCACCGTGCTCAGCGTTTACCTGGAACCGTACGCGCCCTCCCCCGGCCTGATCGGCGGGCTGCGGCGGCTGGTCGAGGAGTACGACCATCTCGCCCGGCCCGGCTTCGCCAACCCGATCTGGCCCGTGCCCCCGGCACCCGACCGGTTCGCCGAGCGCGCGGCCCCGCTCTACGCCCGGGCCGCCGCCCGCTACACCGGCGGGCTCTGCTTCCGCACCCGCGTTTCCGTTGCCTCCTCAGGACCTGTGCCCTACGGCTTCGCCGAGCTGCTCGCCGACACGGTGGGCGGCGGGGTAGCCTGCCAGCCGCCCGCCGCCGAGCTCGACGCCGCGTGGCGCAACCTCGCCGCGCTCAACCGGGACTGGCTCGACCAGAGCTACCGCCAGGGCGCTCCGGCCGGCAGCCTGCGGGACACCGAGCGCGTCCTGTGCGATCTGTGCGACCTCGACGAGGCCGCCGCCGCGTTCCGGCTGCCCTACGAGGTGCCGGGCCACCTGCCGTTGTTCGAGACCGCGGGGCGGCGCCGCCGTCCCGGTACCACCACCGCCGAAAGGTGACCGCAGTGCACGAAGTCCTCTTCGAGTTCGAGGGCACCCCCGCCGACCGCGACCGCGACGCCCGCGACCTGGTCACCTGGCTGGAGGAGGACCTGCGGGGCAGCGTCAGCCTCCGCATGGCCGGCCCCGCCGAGGGCGAGCTGGGCGGCGCCGCCGACGCCGCCGTCGTGCTGGCCGCCACCGCCCCGCTGGCCCGGCCGTTCTTCACCTGGCTGACCGAGCGGGTCAAGGCACGCAGGATCAGCCTGCGGATTTCCGCCAGCCACAAGGGAGAACAGCTCAAGATCGACGTCGAGACCCCGCAGGACGCCGAGGCGCTGCTGGAGCGGATCGTGCGGCTGCTGGACGAGAACTGAGTGCCCGGCTCCCGTGCCGTACTGGTCGGCACCTGCACCTACACCCAGGGCCTGCCCCAGCTGGACCAGGCCGCCGCCAACCTGACCGACCTGTTCGACGCCCTCGTCGAGGTCGTCGACCCCAGCGGCCTGCACGCGGTCACCGACCCGACCGCCGCCCAGCTGGTGCTCGACCCCCTCGACCGGTGTGCCTCGTCCCCGGCGGAGCTGCTGCTGTTCTACTACGCCGGTCACGGTCTGCGCGACCAGGACGACCGCCTGTGCCTGGCCCTGCCCGGTTCCGTGGACACCCCGCACGACGCCCGCCGCACCTCCCTGCCCGTGGACTCCGTGCTGGAGATCATGAAACGCGCCCCGGCCCGGCACCGGGTCGTCATCCTGGACTGCTGCTACTCCGGTCTGGTCATGGACTCCCCCGCCGCGGCCGACCTGCACCTGCTGACCGCCACCACCCGCACGGCCAGAGCCGCCTACCGCGCGGACGCCCGCAACACCGAGTTCACCGGCGAACTCGTACGAATCCTCGCCGACGGCCCCGGCCCGGTCGACCTCGGCGGCGTGTACCGCCACCTCGACCGGGCGCTGCGTGCCCGCGGCCTGCCGCGTCCCCGGCAGCGCTGCGTCGACCACAGCGCCGGCTTCGTGCTGCGAGCGTAGACCGGTCTTGTCCCGCGCCCACCGCGACGACGACCAACCGGCCACTGTGGACACCGCACGCCGGTGCCTCATCTCCGCGAGGCGGACTCCTCACCGACCGATTCCCCAAGCGGGCCAGCGTCCTCCGCGCCCAGGCCGGCGAGCAGGCGCAGCCCGTCCTCGGCGGCGCTGCCGGGGGCCGCGGACAGCACCAGCAGCTCCATGCCCGACTCGTCCGGTAGCGCGAAGTTCTCCTGGTGCAGCTCCAGAAGCCCGACCAGCGGATGCCGGTACGTCTTGCGTCCCTGTGTCCGGGCGCGCACGTCCGCGCGGGCCCAGAGGCGGCGGAAGCGCTCGCTGCCCATCGCCAGCTCGCCGATGAGCGAGGCCAGCCGGGGGTCCTCGGGGTATTTGCCGGCGGCGAGGCGCAGGTGCCCGACCACGTCGAGGGTGCAGTTCTCCCAGTCCGCGTAGAGGCCGCGCTCGGTCTCCTCGAGGAAGATGTGCCGCGCGGTGTTCAGGCCGGGCATCGGACGGCCGTAGAGGAGCCCGGCGAGGCGGTTCCCGGCGAGCACGTCCATGCGGTGGTCCATGATCAGCGCGGGTGCGCCCGCGACCAGGTCGAGGACGCGCAGCAGCTCCGGCCGGAGCCGCCCGCCCGGCGCCTTCGCGCGGCGGCGGCGTTGCCGGGCGAGCCGGTAGAGGTGCTCGCGCTCGGTCTCGTCGAGGCCGAGGACGCGGGCGAGCGCGTCGAGGACCTGCTCGGAGGGCTGAGTCGCGCGGCCCTGCTCCAGGCGCACGTAGTAGTCGACGCTCACTCCGGACAGATGCGCGACCTCCTCGCGGCGCAGCCCTTCGACCCGGCGGTACCGCTCGGCGGGGATGCCGACGGCCGCCGGGTCCACCCGGGAACGCCGGGTACGCAGGAAGCCCGCGAGATCGTCCATGCCTCCAGTATGGCCGCGGCGGCGTGCGTGAGGGTGGCCCTGCCGATACCAGGATGTCCGGTCCGAGGGAAGCGGCGTCCCTGAACGCCGGGCGCCGCGGCGCCCAGGATCGGAAGCACCCGATCCGAAGGAGTTCCCATGAAGACGCTGATCGTCTACGCCCACCCGGAGCCGAAGTCGCTCAACGGCTCGCTGAAGGACCTCGCGGTGTCCACATTGGAGACCGCGGGGCACGAAGTACGGGTGAGTGATCTGTACGCGATGAACTGGAAAGCGGTCGTGGACGCCGCGGACTACGGCCCCGGTGCCTCGAGCCCGCTGAAGGTCGCCCTGGACTCGGGCCGCGCCTTCGACGCCGGGACGCTCACCCCGGATGTCCTGGCGGAGCAGGAAAAACTGCTGTGGGCCGACACGATCGTCTTCCAGTTCCCGCTCTGGTGGTACACGATGCCCGCGATCCTCAAAGGCTGGGTGGACCGGGTGTTCACCTACCACTTCGCGTACGGCGTCGGCGAGCACAGCGACACCAGGTACGGCGAGCGATTCGGCGAAGGCACCCTCGCGGGCAGGAGGGCGCTCCTGTCGGTGACCGCCGGCGGCCCGGAATCGCATTACGCCGCGCGCGGGATCAACGGCCCCATCGACGATCTGCTGTTCCCGATCCAGCACGGCATCCTCTACTACCCGGGCATCGAGGTGCTGCCGCCGTTCGTGCTGTACGGCACCGACCGGATGACCGGCGAGGACTACGCGGACGTCGCCAAGGCCTGGGAGCAGCGCCTGCTCACCCTGGAATCGACCGAGCCGATCGCGTTCCGGCGGCAGAACTTCGGTGACTACGAGATCCCCTCGCTGCACCTCAAGGACGGGCTGGAGCCCGAAGGCCGCACGGGCTTCGGGCTGCACGTGCGCGGCTGACCACCGGCGCGGGCCGGGGTGTGCGCCGACGGTGACGCGGCGGTGACGGCGGCCGCCGACGATCCGGTGGTGCCTTTCGAACCCGTGCGCAGGCGACCCCCGGCGCAGGCGCCCGCCGCCGCGCCCGCGCCGGACACCACCGCCGGACCCGAGCCGCTGCCCGACACTCTTCGCCGGAACCTGGAAGCACGGCTGGGCGGCGATTTCAGCCGGATCCGGGTGAGCAGCGGAGCGCAGACCGCCGACGCGGCGGGCGCCAGGGCCTGGTCCATGGGGGACGACCTCTGGTTCGCCAGGGCCGAATACCGGCCGGGCACCCGCCGCGGCGACGAGCTCATCGCCCACGAACTCGCCCACACGATGCAACAGCACGGCTCGCCGGACTCGTCCTCCGCGACGAGCACACATCCCGTGCTCGAACGGGAGGCGGACGCCGTGGCGGCGGCGTATGTCGCCGGATCGGCGGTCCCGCCGATCTCCCGCCGGGTCGGCGGACGCAGGCGGCGAAAGGAACCGGAAGCGCTGTCGGTCGTCCCGTCGATGGCCGAGTCGGACAAGACCCGGAGCTGGTTCGATCCCGCCGACAAGACCGTGAAGCCGGTCTGGACCGAAGCGTCGGGCTACGTCAAGAACCCCTCGGCGCGCAAACTCGAGTCTCTTGTCCAGAACGGCAAGATCGGCGGCGGCTTCGAGAACGGCGTGTTCCCTTACGCGATCGACACGAACGGCGAGGCGATCCTCGGCAAACGTCTCGGCGAGCGGGGCGGCGGGCCAGGCCGGGCGACCGGCCTGCCGCATCCGACGTTGATCGGGGGCAAGAATCCCACCGGACTGGCGTTCGGCGACGTCGAGATCCGGGCGGGACGGATCTACCGGATCGACAACCAGTCCGGGCACATGCAACCGGGGCGGGCCAGGCTCGGGATCGCCTCGAAAACCTTCCTCAAGCTTCCCACGTCGGCGTTCCACCCCGACTTCTTCGCGGAGTCCGTCCATTTCGACGCGGCAGGCGGGAAGACCACCCAGCGGTTCCGTTCGCTCGACATGCTCAAACTCAAGATGCGGGACTTCAAACGCTCGCTGCGGGTGCTCAAACCGCGGGCACTGGCCGGCCGTTTCCGCAGCCCGAAGTTCCGCGCCCAGGCCGCGTCCGGGGCGAAGGCCGCCGCGGCGATCCTGGCGATGTTGCTCCTCGACTACCTGATGTCGGAGGTCAAGTCGTCGATCGACGACTCGCTGATCCAGCAGCAGATCGACAAACTGGGGCCGGAGATCGAGCGGAAGCTGGCGGCGCAGGGCGAGCAGCTGGACGCCCTGCTGGCCGAGGATTCGGAGGCGGAGGTCCAGATGAACGTCCGGTTCGACATCATCAAGCCCCAGATACGCACTTTCGGCGAAGGCGAGACGACGTCCGTGGAAGGTCTTCCGATGGTGGAACTCGCGGAGGTCGGCTTCAGCCGTCAGCCATGGGACGCGACGCCGACGCGATCCACCCAGTACACCTGCGGTTCGACCCTGCACACCACGCGGGTGACGGTCAGCCAGCCGTTCGACCCGGGTGCGCTCTTCACCGGCGAATCGGCGCCCGAAAGCCCGGCGAAATGAGAAAGGCGCGTTCAGCATGACCGAGGCAACGGTCTTCCAGGCGCTGGAGAGCAGGCGGCCCGGCGAGCCCGCCGGCCCGTGGCTGTCCCGGATCCTCGCGGCGCTCCCCAGCGAGCGGCCGCCGTCCGAAAAGTGCGTCGACACCCTCGCCCACGTACTCGTCGGCGGAGCCGGAGATGTCCATCCCCACCTGGACGAGGACCCGGCGGCCCAGGTCGGGTTCTGGCGGACGCTCAGCACACGGTTTCCCGGCGTGCCAAGGCTGCGGGGCATCTACGCCGACACGCTGCTGCTCACCGGGAGCACCGATGAAGCGCTGCGTGAGTTCCTCGCGGCCTTCACCGCGGATCCCCTGCTCATCTACCGCTTCAGCGGGGACCTCAGCGACCTGTTCGAGCGGGCCGGAGGCGTGTCATGGGCCCTTTACCGCGCTCTCGTGATCGTGGCGGCCGAGCGGGACGACCCCGACGGCAATCGGGACTACATCGCCGAACAACAGCGGCTGCTGGTGCACGACCTGCGCGAGCAGCCCGCGCTCCTGCAACCGGTGCTCGGCATACTGCGGCCGCTGCGGCGGTGAACGGGCTCAACGCCTTCTTCGATCAAACGGTGGGCCCGCGACTGAAGCTGGGAAGCCGCCTGGTCGGTTCCTGGGAGGCCTTGCTGGTCGCCGCCTGCGTGACCGGCACCGCGGTGTGGACGATCCTCGGCACGACGGCCGGGCTGCCCGCGACGCTGCTGGCCGGTCTCCCCGTGGCTTGGGCCGCGGCGTTCGCCCTGGCGTGGCACCGGATGCGACGTGCGCCGGCGCCGCGGTTCATCTTTCACCGGCACGCGGCCGTCGGCTTGGCCATGGCGGTGCTGCTCGCCCAGACGACCGGTGCCCGCTCCCCCGTCGTTCTCGACGTCTGGGCGATCGCGTCGGCCGCGGGGCTGGCCGTCGGCCGGGTGGGCTGTCACCGGGGTGGCTGCTGTGCCGGCCGGCCCGCCAGGATCGGTCCGCGTTATCCGATGCTGGGCGGCGATCGGCACCTTCCCGTGCAGTTGCTCGAATCCGCGTGGTGCCTGACGCTCGCTGTCGCCGCCTGCGCCTGCCAGGACCTCTTCACTCCCGGCGTCACGGGCATCGCGGTCATATGCGCCTACGTCATGGTGCGGGTTCCCTTGCAACGGTTGCGCCAAGGCACGCCGCACAGCTGATCCTCCAGCGACGGCAACCGGCTCTTGTGGCGCCGCCCGAGCTGGGTAAGCCAGCATGGCCGGTATGCCTGCCGTTTCCGAGAATCACGTGGAGCCCGGCCAGCCGTCTCGGGTGAACGACTACGACAACTTGGCCGAGGGGTACTCGGCCGAGAACGAGACCAGCCTCATGAACGCCTACTACGAGCGGCCCGCGATGCTGGAGCTCGCCGGGGAGGTGACCGGCAGGCGGATCCTCGACGCGGGCTGCGGAGCAGGCCCCCTGTTCGCCGCGCTGCGCGATCGCGGCGCTGTCCTGACCGGTATCGACGCGAGTGCCGGGATACTGGAGCAGGCCCGGCGGCGGCTCGGGGCCGAGGCGGACCTCCGGGTGGCCGACCTGGCCGGCCCGCTGCCCTTCCCCGACGAGGCCTTCGACGACGTCGTGGCGTCCCTGGTGTTGCACTATCTGCGGGACTGGGGACCGGCACTGGCCGAACTGCGGCGCGTGCTGCGGCCCGGCGGCCGGCTCATCGTCTCGGTCGATCACCCCTTCGCGATCAACCTCCTGCACCGCCAGGCCGGAGCCGCGCCCGACTACTTCGCGACCTACAACTGGACCGAAGACTGGACCATGGGCGGCCGGACCACCCGGATGAGCTTCTGGAACCGGCCGCTGCACGCGATGACCGACGCCTTCACCGCGGCAGGCTTCCGCATCGCCGTCATCAGCGAACCGCACCCCGCACCAGGCGCCCGCGAACGCTTTCCCGACGAGCTGGCGAACCTGCCTTCCGGGGCTTTCCTCGGCTTCCTGTTCTTCGTCCTCGAGGCAGGCTGACGCCGGAACTCGCTGGGCCTCGCGGTTTTCCGGTGAAGTGATCCAGCCGCGTCGCCGGACGCTATACGGTGTGCGCATGTACGTGACGCCGTCAACGCCGAGCGACCCGCGCCCGGCTGCCGGACCGCCCTGGTGGCTGGTCATCGGGCCCGGGTTCGCCGCGCTCATCGGCCTGTTCCTGCTCACCGTGATCTACCCCGTCGACGGCCGGTCGGCCCTGCAGCTCGACTTGGCCCTGTCCGATCAGTCGCTGCTGCTGAGCGGCCTCGTCGCGTACCTCGTCGCCGCCGCGATCGCCTTCCCCGCCGGTCTCCTGCTCGGCGCGCGGTTCCCGACGTCGGTGACCGTGCCCGCGATCTGCCTGATGCTCCTCGGCGTGCTGCTGGTCGCCTTCGTCCCGGACAGCGGGCTGCTCCTGCTCGGGCGAGTACTCAACGGGCTCGGTGCCGGCGCGGCCATCGGCGTGACCGCCACGCTGATCCGGCGGCTCCGCACGGGTCGCGTCGCGGCGGCCGCGACGACGGCAGGCCTCGGCGTCCTCGCCTTGGTGATCGCGCCGTTCCTCGGCGGGCTCGTCTCCGAAGCGCTCAGCTTCCGTCTGGTGTACCTGATCGCCGCCCTGTTCACGTTCGTCGCGCTCATCGCCGCCGGAGTCACCGGCGTCGTGACGCTCATGTCGGCGAAGCCACCGGTCCAGCCGATGCCCCCAGGAATGCCTTATCCGCCACCGGGTCCGCCGCCCGTCGCCTGACTCCCCGCGTCCCGCGGCACCGGCACGCCGTCAGGCGGCGAAGACGGTGCGGACGACGGACTCGTCGCCGTCGATCTCGGCCAGTCCGAGGGCACGGGCGTCGCTGAGCGTCAAGGCACCGGCGGCAAGGCCGAGGACACAGGCGGGGTCGGCGCGGACGGTGGCGTCGAGGGCGCGGCCGTCATGCGGGCCGACCTCGACGCCGGAGCACGTCGCGTGCAGTTGGAGGGGCGGGTCGCCGATCTCGAGACCGACCGTCGCCGAGTGGCGGACCTTGACCCGGGTACCGAGCAACGCGGGGACCGCGAGGGCGAGCCACTCGGGGCGGAAGGAGTCGCCGCCGGGGCCGCGGACCATCAGCGGGGTGGACCAGCGGATCAGGCTCTCGATCGGCTGGCGCAGCTCCGCGCCCCACGGCGTGAGGGCGTACTCGACCACGCTGCCCTCGCCGGCCAGCCGCCGCTCGACCACGCCCGAGTCCTCGAGGTCGCGAAGCCGGTCGGCGAGCAGGTTGGTCGCGATGCCGGGCAGGCCGTCGAGCAGGTCGCGGTAGCGGGCGGGGGCGATGAGGAGCTGGCGGACGATGAGCAGATTCCACCGGTCGCCGACGACTTCGAGGGACCGGGCGAGCCCGCAGTACTGGCCGTAGCTACGCATCGGGTCATTCTACTTGAGATTCTCAAGTGTGCGTGACAAGCTCAAGTCCACCGCGAGACCGAGAGGGGACCGTCATGGCCGGCACCACCCAGAGCGTGCGGCCCGGCTGGGTCGACGACGGCCTGTTCCCGTTCGAGAGCCGCTTCGCCGATATCGACGGGCACACCGTGCACTACGTCGACGAGGGGTCGGGCCCTGCATTGCTGTTCCTGCACGGCAATCCGACCTGGTCGTTCCTCTGGCGCGACGTGATCCGCGCGCTGCGCGGCGACTTCCGGTGCATCGCCCTCGACTACCCGGGCTTCGGACTGTCGACGGCGAAGCCCGGCTACCGTTACCTGCCCGAGGAACACGCGGACGTCGTCACCGGGTTCGTCGACGCGCTCGGTCTCACCGGCGCCACTCTGGTCGGACAGGACTGGGGCGGCCCGATCGGCCTGGCCGCCGCGCAGCGCCGGCCGGGCGTCTTCGATCGGCTGGTACTCGCCAACGCCTGGGCGTGGCCGGTCAACGGCGACCTCTACTTCGAGGCCTTCGCACGCATCGCCGGTGGTCCCCCGATCCGTTTCCTGGCCCGGCGGCTCAACCTCGTCGTCAACGCGTTCATCCCGATGGGTCACCGAAGGCGGAAGCCGACCGCGGCCGAGATGACCCACTACCGCCGGGCGCTGGACACTCCCGGGCGGCGGCAGGCCTCCGCCGTCCTCCCCGGCCGGATCACCGCCAGCAAAGCCTTCTTCGCCGAGATCGAGGCCGGCCTTGCCGACCTCGCCCACCTGCCGACACTGATCGTGTGGGGCGACGCCCAAATCGGCTTCCGCCCTCAGGAACGCGAACGCCAGGAAGCGATCTTCACCGACCACAAGACGGTGATCCTCAAGGGCGCGGGCCTCTACGTGGAGTCCGACGCACCCGAGGAGTTCGTCGCCGCGATCCGCGACTGGGCGCCGACGCGGCGCGAAGACGCGAATCGTGCGGGCGAGCGAGACGTGTAGACCCGCTCCCCCGCCCCGGGGTCGTGATGGCAGTGCTGCTTAGGGTGCTGTGGCCGGTTGATGGCCGCGCAGCAGGACGGGCAGGGTCCGATGTCCGTTGGAGATGAACGAGTCCAGGTGCCGCAGTTCGCCCGGGGCGACCGCGAGTGTCATGTCCGGGAACCGCTCGAACAGCGCCGGCAGGGCGATCGCCGCCTCCAGCCGGGCCAGTGGCGCGCCGATGCAGTAGTGCACGCCGTAACCGAACGCGACATGCGATTTGTCCGCGCGGCTGACGTCGAACTCGTCGGCGTCCTGCCCGTGCAGTGCCGGATCCCGGCCGGCGGCGGCATAGCCTGCCAGAATCGCCTCGCCCTGCCGGATGACGACGTCTTCGAGGTGGATGTCCTCGACGGCGTACCGCAGCGGCAGGTGCGCGACGGGCGCCTGCCAGCGCAAGGTTTCCTCGATCGCGTCCGCCCAGCCGATCTGCCCGGAGCGGATCAGGGCGAGCTGGCCGGGGTGGGTGAGCAGTGCGGTGATGGCCTGATCGAGCAGGTTCACGGTGGTTTCGTGACCGGCCGAGATGAACAGGATCAGCGTGTCGAGCAGTTCGGTCTCGTCCAGCCGGGCGCCGTCGTCCTGGCTGTGGGCGGCGATGAGCGCGGTGGTGAGGTCCTCGCCGGGCGTCACGCGCTTGGCCTCGACCAGTTCCGAGAGGATCGTGTGGATGTCCTGATACGCCGCCAATACCGCTTCCTGGCTTGCCGTGGTCTGGAAGAACATGTCGACGGCGCGGCGCAGCCCGGCGCGGGCCGCGTCCGGCACCCCGAACAGCCGGCAGATCACCTCGATGGGCACCGGGTAGGCGAAATTCTCGCGCAGGTCGACGGGTTCGCCCGCGGGCATGGCCTCGATCGCGGACAGCAGGCCGGTGACGATCTCGGTGATCGCGGGGCGCAGCGTGGCGATCCGGCGTGCGGTGAACGCCTGTGTCACGAGCGAGCGCAGCCGTTGGTGGTCGGCGCCGTAGGCGGTGAACATGTTCCGTACCGAGACCCACACGAGCAACGGCCAGTCCTGGCCGACGTCGGCCAGCGCGGGCCAGTGCTGCCGCGCGTCCTTCGAGACGCGAGGGTCGCTGAGCAGGCTGCGCAGCAGCTCGTAGTTCGTCACCGACCAGGCCACCACACCGCCCGGCAGTTCCACCAGGGTGAGAGGACCATGTTCGCGAAGCCGCTCGTTTTCGGCGTGGATGTCGTGGCCGTTCGGGTTCAGCGCCAGAGGCCGGAGCACCGGAGATCTCCTTTTGCCGGGAGGGGCACGAAACTCCAGCGTGCCAGTGGTCCGGACGTCCGGGCTATTCGCTGATCGGCTACTGACCCCACTACGGAAAGTAGCGCCCCTCGGCGCGGCGTGGTGTCATGCGCCGTGCTCACCATCGACCTCAGCCACTCCCCAGGCCACCTACCCCTGGTAGCGGCTTGAGGCACGCCCGCTAGGCGGCGTGATTCAGCCCGTCGTCGCGATCTTCCTCGGCACGCAGCGATTCCACGGGAACGGCCGGGTGCGCCGGGCACCGCGCGAGTTCGACGAGACGGTCGGGTTCGCGCAGTGCGGCGTCGTCGAGCACTGCGGCGAGCCCGCGCTCGCGCAGCCAATCGTCGTCGAAGGACTCACCCAGATAGTTCGCGCCGTCATCGGCCGCGACCGCGAGGATCCGGCTGCCCGGGTTGTGGTGCGCGTGGTGCAGCGCGGCGAACACCGCCGCACCCGCCGACTCGCCCACGAGCACCCCTTCGCGCCGCGCGAGCGCCCGGCTCGTGGCGATGCCCTCGTGGTCGTCGACCAAATGCACTCGATCGACCACCGAAAGGTCCAGGTTGCCGGGTTTCCACGCCAGCCCGAGCCCCCGCATCGCGTAACCGCGGAAGGGAAATCCGAAGGCCGCCGAGCCCGCGGCGTCCACCGCGATCGTCGTGAGGCCGGGTAGTTTTCCTTTGAGCATCCGGGAAAGCCCGCTGATGTGGCCGCCGGTGCTGACCGACGCCACCAGCGCGTCGAATGCGGGGAGATCGCTCAGTACTTCGCCCGCGGTATGCTCGGCGTGAATACGCGGGTTGTCCGGATTGCGATACTGATCCGGCCAGAACACCCGGGGATCGCCGGCACGCAACTGCCGGACACGCTCCAGCCGCTGTCGCTGATAGCCGCCGCTTTCGTCGGGAGTGTCCACCAGTTCGATCTCCGCGCCGAGCGCTTTCGCGTACCGCAGCACGGAAACCGGGGTCTTGGGGTCGACGACCAGGATGACGCGATATCCCTTCGCGGCACCGATGAGGGCGAGCGACTTGCCGAGATTGCCCGAAGTGGACTCGACGATGGTGTCGCCGGGGCGCAGCCTGCCGCTCGACTCGGCCTGCTCGATCATGAAATGCGCGGCCCTGTCCTTGATACTGCGGCCCGGATTCGCCGACTCGACCTTGACCAGCACCTGGCCGCCATTGTGCACGGTGAAGTTCCGCAACCGGACGATCGGCGTTCCGCCGATCAGTTCCAGTACACTATCGTGGATCGCCATCCCGCCATTCCTCCCCGACAATTCCGTCCACGACGCGGCTCGCGTCCCCATGGTCGCACAGCACGGCTTTTCCTCACTTGCTCCCTTTTCCCGGAAACCGCCGGCGCCGGTCACTCTCGGTGGCGGCCGGGTGCGCACGACCGAAGTTGCCGGTGCGCGAGGGCCGCGGATAGCTTCGTTTCCGAGGACGAATCCCGCGTGCCTGTCGCTCACCGCGCTCAGGCGCGCCGATCTTTCCGACGCCCTTTCGGGCCGCGAACTGGGGGCTTCGCCGTGTATACCTGCGTATGGCTCGAGGCCGGATCCGGCTCCGCCGTGACCGAGGTCGTCCGGCTGATCGAAATCGTCTCGGCGGACGAGCCGTTCGTCGGCCTGCCCGCGAACCCGACGGCCGAGGCGTCCTCGGCACTGCAAGCGAAACTGGCCGACGGCATCGCCTCCGGTCAGACGCAGGTGCTGACCGTGCGCGCGGAGTCCGGTGAGGTCGCCGGCTGTGTGGCGATCAGTCGCCCGGCCACGGCCAATCAGCGCCATATCGGCGAGCTGACCACCGGCGCCGTGCACCCCGGGCACCGGGGCGGCCCCGTGGTGACCATGGCCTTCCGCGAGGTCGTCCGCCGCTGCGAGGAGATCGGGATCGACCTGCTCCGGCTCGACGTCCGCGCCGGTATCAGAGCGGAACGAATCTGGCGTTCCTACGGATTCGGCGAGTACGGCAGGCTCGACGACTACGGCCGGATCGGCGCGGAAAGCTACTCCGGAGTCTACCTGGCGCAGCCGGTGAAACAGCTCAAGGCAAGGCTCTTCCCCAAGGAGGTATCCCGTGCTCAGCAAGGATGAATTCAAGAAGCGGTGCTACGCCACGATCGAGGAGCACACCTCGGTCACGCACCCGCTCGTCGCCGAGCTCGTGAAACCGGAGGCGAACTGGGAACTGCTGCAGGCACTGACCTTGCAGGGGTACCAGCTCACCAAGCATTTCCTGACCTACATCGAGCACCTCTTCTTCTACTGCCCGCTGCCCAAGCACAAGAAGGCGCTCATGGTCAACATGTACGAGGAGGAGACCGGCAGGCTTTCCGGCACGAAGAACCATGTCCGGCTGATGCAGGACTTCGTGCGCGCCATCCGGATCGACGACGCCACCCGGGACGCGGCCGAGCCCTACCCGCAGACCCAGGAACTCATCGACTACCGGATGGACCTGGTGAAGAACCCGGACACCTACCACCTGGGCGCGGCCGCCGTCGCGATCGCCAGCGAGGGCCAGAACCTCGAGGACACCGCCGGCCAGCACCGCCACTCGCTGCTGGGCAAGGTCTACGGCCTCACCGACGCGGACACGCTCTTCTTCTCCGTGCACGCCAAGGAAGACGTCGGGCACGTCCGGGAGGGCATCGCCCTGGTGAACGACCTGTGCACCGACGCGAAGATGCAGCAGGACGCGCTCGAGGTGGTGGAACACACCTGCAAGCTGTTCCAGGGGGTCTACGATGGCGTAGCCGAACGCCATCTGACCGGTGTGCGATGAAATCCGCCACGGCCACCAAAACAGCGAAGATCGGCGGAGGCGTCCTCGCCGCTTCCGTCGTGCTCGGGTTCGTCATATCGTTGCTCGGCTCCTCGCTGAAGAACACGGTGCAGGTCTACTTCCTGCCGATGGCGGACTCGTTCGGCCAGCAACGCGGCACGTTCGCGCTGGCCACAACGGCTTTCGCGATCACCTACGCCGTCGCCGCGCCGTTGACCGGCGCGCTGGCCGACCGGCTCGGGCCCGGCCGCGTGCTGCTGATCGGCACGGTGAGCGCCGGTTGCGCGTTCCTGCTGTGCGCGCTGGTCCCGTCGTTCGCGGTTTTCGTTGCGGCTTACGGGTTTTTGGCCGCCTTCGCGTACACGATGCTTTCGTACGTACCGCTCGGCGTGCTGGTCGACCGGCTGTTCTCGGAGAAACGCAAGGGCTTCTTCTACGCGCTGCTGACGAACGGCACCGCCGCCGGGTTCATCCTGCTCGTTCCACTGTGGACCTGGCTCGACGGCAGAACCAGCTGGAACAGCGTGCTCATCGGGCTCGGGGTGCTGTTGTTGTGCGTCATCACGCCGCTCACCGCGCTGCGCTTCCGCGGCGAGGCGAAGCCCGCCGCCTCGGTCTCGGCCGCCGGCGAACGTCCCAGCATCGCCTCGGCGCTGAAGACGTCCACCTTCGCGCGGCTGGCGGGTGCGTTCTTCGCCTGCGGGGCGACGATGGCGTTCATCGACGTCCACCTGATGCCGTTCATGGGCGATATGCACGTCCACACCGATCTCAGCGCGACGAGCGTCATCCTGCTCGGGCTGTTCGAGATCGGCGGTTCGCTGGTCGCGGGCAAGTTGTGCGACCGCGGCCTGGTCAAGAACGTGCTGATCGGCGGCTATCTGATGCGCGCGGCTTCGATGTTCCTGATCTCGGTGTCCACGTCCGGGTTCGCCGTCATCCTGTTCGGGTGCGTGTTCGGCCTGAGCTACCTCGTGACGGTCGTCGCCACCTCGCTCTGGGTGCTCAAGGCGTTCCCGGTCGAGGTGAAGGGCACGGTGATGGGCTTCATCTGGACCGCGCACCAGATCGGCGCCGCACTGAGCAGCCAGTTCGGCGCCTACACCCGCGACTCGACCGGCTCGTACCTGCTCGAGATCGTGGTCACCGGCGGCCTCGCGGTCCTCAGCGTCGGCCTGATCGCGGGCATGCCCGCCCCCGACCGGAAACTCGCGACCACCTGACCGTTCCGAGGAGACAGCATGCAGGAGACCAGGACCGTCGGCGTCATCGGCGGCATGGCTTGGGAGAGCTCGGCCACCTACTACCGGATGATCAACGAGAAGATCGCGGAACGGCTGGGCGCCAGGCATTCCGCGCGGCTGCTGCTCAACAGCACCGATTTCGAGGAGATCATCCAATGGCACGGCGCGGACGACTGGGCCGCCGTCGGCCGCAAGGTCACCGAACTCGCGCAGGGACTCGAAAAGGGCGGGGCGGGCTGCGTCCTGATCGCCTGCGTCACGCAGCACAACGTGGCCGACGAGGCCGCGGCCGGGATCGGCATCCCGCTCATCCACATCGCCGACGTCACGGGCGAGGCGATCGTCGCCGACGGCCGCCGCACGATCGGCCTGCTCGGCACCCGCTTCACCATGGAGAAGGACTTCTTCGCGGGCAGGCTGCGTGACCACTTCGGGCTCGACGTCCGTCTCCCCGACGAGCCGGGCCGCGCGTACCTGCACGAGACCATCTTCGAGGAGTTCGCCAAGGGCGTCTTCACGGACACCGCGCGCGCCCGGTACATCGATATCATCCGCGGCCTCGTCGCCGAGGGCGCGGAAGGAATCATCCTGGGCTGCACCGAAATCGGCCTGCTGATCCGCCAGTCCGATGTCCCCGACGTCCCCCTCTACGACACCACCGAACTCCACGTGAACGCCGCGGTCGAGTTCAGCCTCGCCAAGGACTAGCCGCAGTTCGTCCTTTGTGGACGCGGATCCACCGAGGGACGCCTTCGGTGCGCTCACCGCACCGAGGGACGCCCTCGTCGCACTCAACGCACCCAGGGCGTCCCTCGGGCGTCCCGCCCGGACAGCACCGGGTCTCGGTGTCGTGAACGCTCCGTTCGCGACGATCAGCGTCTCCAACGGAGCGTTCAGGACATCGCCGCGGGCAGCTGGATCCAGCTCGAAAGGGGCGAAGCGGGCCGGGCGCTAGGTGGAGGCGGGGGGTTGGGAGCCCTAACTAGGCTCCGGGTGGGGGGGGTGAGGGGGGAT